>CALDMA010000142.1 GCA_937915075.1 uncultured Oscillospiraceae bacterium | reverse complement strand
ATCGTTTGGCCGGTGTTGAGCCGACCCGTGGGTTCGAATCCCACGCCCTCCGCCACAATGCCGGAGCAAAGCGAGCTTTGCTCCAGCATTTTTATGCCCAAATTTCATCAATCTGCGCTTTCGGTGACTTTCCATTTGCTTCCAAAGATTTCGCCCTCCGGCAGAGCAAGCCCTGCCTCCATCGCTTGCGCCGAGGTGATCTTGGACTTGTAATCCAAGTGTGCGTAGATGTTCGCCGTGGTGGTAAAGTCGCTGTGGCCCAGCCACTCCTGAATTTGCTTCAGAGGCACATCGTTTGCCAAAAGCAGTGAGGCGCAGCTGTGTCTGAGGTCGTGAAAGCGAATGTGCCGCAGACCGTTCTGCTCCAGCAGCTTGCTGAAATTGGCGGTAACGCTTCTGGGGTTGAATATATTGCCCATGGCATCCACAAAAATATAGCCGTCATACTTTTTGCTGTAGCAATTTCCGCATACGCGCCTATTCTCCTTTTGCTGCTCCCTCAGTGCCAGCAGTTTTTCCCGGATGTTGCCGACCAGCGGCAGGGAGCGCAGGCTGGATTTCGTCTTGGCGCGGTCGGCGCAGACGATTTCACATTTGCCGTCTATCTTTGCGTTGGTTACAATGTGCTTAATGGTGATGGTGTCCCGCTCAAAGTCGATGGCGTCCCATTTCAGCCCCAGCGCCTCGCTGCGGCGCAGACCGTAAAAGGCGGTCATCTGAATCAGCAGGGAGTATGGATGATCCTTGGTCGCTTCCAGCAGCCTCTCCAGCTCCTCCTGCCGGTAATAGTCCGCAATGTACCGCTGCTTCTTGGGGCGCTCCACCTTGTCGGCGGGGTTGAAGGGAATCAGGTCCATTTTGACGGCGTATTTCAGTGCCTTGTGGATATTGGCGTGATAGTGAATCACCGTACCGGGCGACACGATTTTCAGCTCATGCAGATAAAAGCTCTGAATGTGCTTGGCTTGGATTCCGTCCAGAATCAGCCCGGTGTTCCGGAAATACGGTGCGATCTTTCCCTTTACCATCTGCGTGTAAGAGGAAAAGGTGGTCTTTTCCACCGAACTGCGAATAATCTCCAGCCACAGCTCCATGTAGTCGGCAAACAGCATATCAGAGGAAATGTCCTTGTTCTCCTTGCTCACAACCGGCGGGACAAAGCTCTTGCGGGTTTCCAGCAGCAGCTTCTCGGCGCGGCGCTTGTTTCCCTTTGCGGGAAGCCCTGTGGGAATCCACGGCTGCCTGCGCTTGCCGTTGGCATCCGTGTAGCTCAGGACCATATAGTAATAGTCGTTTTTTGTTTGCAGGTGTCCTGCTATCATAAACTCTACCTCCTTTGTAGATAGCACATGAACGGGCACCCTTTCGGACCGTTTTTATTATACGCCCGGCGGGAATGCCCGTCCAATGTGCCATACAAGTTCAAATCCCTGCTACGCCGCCGGCTGTGGGTTTCCCGCCGAGAGTGCATAGCGGATCACATTGATTTTCGGCACGCGGTATGCATTGCCGATTTTCATGCCGGGGATGTCGCCATCGCCGATCAGCGCATAGGCCAGATGACGGCTGATGCCCAGCATCGCCTGCACCTGCGCCACATTTACAATGTCGGGGTAGTCTGTGAACATCACCTCGTACAGGGTCTGAATTTCGCTTTTAGTCATCGGCAAAACCTCCACCGTCACCAAGCACATGCGCGAGAAGCATATCAAGCGCTTCCTCTGTGTTCACCGGAGAGAGGCTGACGATACCTTCTTCGTTTTCATCCTCACCGAAGGGAGTACCGCCTTCGCATACGATATTATCCAGTTTTTCAGAAATGGCATGGATTACATAGCGAACCTCTTCCTGAGAGAGAATAAACACAAGCTCGTGTCCGCACTCATCATCAAAGGTTGCCACAAGCTTATCGTCGCTGCGGTCAATACCGTTATCAGCATCAATGAGAAATTCAAGGAAAAGATCCTCAACAAAGAGGCAACCCGCCTCGGAAAAATCTGCGACCATACGGTCAAGCTCCTGTTTTCTGCTTTCGCTCAAACGGTTAAAATCAAAATTAGCTTTCATAATTTAATCTCCTTTCACCGGGCATCCCGGTCCTTGCGCTGCCGCGCCAAGTGTTTGTTGTAAAAATCCATGGCCTTGACAAGCGTCTCGGTCATCTGCTTCACGGAGGTGTCCGGACGAAAAAAGCTGCGGAGCTTGTCTACCGGCACCTTCACATATTCCACCTGATTGCCCTTTACCTCGGACAGAAGCTGCAGCACCGCGTTATCCGTAAGAGTCTGCGCCTCGCTCATGCGCCGCAGCCGCCGGGCCTGAGACAAGGACGGCGTTACCTCATCGCTGTCCATCACGGAGAAGAGCATTTCCTGCTCAGACGGCTGCAAATAGGTTAGCTCTACCGCCGGAGTCAGGGCGATCTTACCCTCATCCACCAGCTTCAGGATGTCGGGGATCAGGTTGGTGAGGCGGATGTAGCGTTGGATTTGGTTGCGGCTGTCGATGCTGTTCTGTGCAAGCAATTCATCTGTTCTCAACTTCGTCCCAAGTTGGGACGAAGTTCCCTGATGCTTCAAAGCATCGTATTTCATCTTGTACGCAAAGGCCTTCTCCGACGGCAGAATATGCTCCCGCTGCAGATTGCTGTCCACCATGGTGATAACAGCCTCCTCATCCGTCAGGTCACGGATAATCACCGGCATGGTGTCCATCCCCAGCGCCTTGCACGCCGCCAGCCGCCGGTGGCCGGAGATCAACTCATAGCCACCTCCAGGCAGCGGCCTTGCCAGCGCCGGAGAGAGCACGCCGGCATCGGCAATGCTCCGCATGAGCTGCGCCATTTCCTCGTCCTCCTTCACCTTGAAGGGGTGATTCCGAAAGGGGGTAAGGGCAGTCAGTGGGATTGCCTCCACCTTTGGCTTTTTCGCGTCAAGCCGTTCCTCCGTACTCATAAAAAGCTCCTCGTACCCGGTCAGCCCCAAATCAATCGGTCGTTCTTCATCGAATCCTTCCTTTCATCGTACAATAGTGTTTTCCTCTTGAAGCGGTCGTTGATTTTGCAGTGCCTGCTTCTCACGCGGGGAGAGGTAGGGGTCGTTTTCCACCCACGCATCCAATTCACACGCCAAGAGGACTTTCAGCTTTGGGTTATCCTCAATAATGTTATAGGCGGTTTGCTTTTGCTTCCGAAGCCGGGAAAGCTCGGCGGTGCAGGCGGCACAAGACTTTTTCAGCTCGAACCTCTCCGCAGGATCGGCGCAGCCTCGCTGCTTGTTGCGGATTTTACTGCGTGCAGCAGATATCGCATCCATCTCCTTGTCCATTCGTGCAAGAAATCTCTGAATGTCCTCTGGCGTATCCAAATGCTCCCGACACACCAGCGTTATCTCGGCGGTGAAACGATCCAGCTTGCGGCAAGCCTCCCGGCACTCCGCCGACAGGGGCTGCCGATACTCCTTTTCGTACAGCGGCGCAACACCCAGTACGATTGCCACACAGCGGAAGAAGCTCAAATATCCGGTGACACGGGGCAAATGCAGATAGAAATCCCGCTGCCGGTAATATTCCGTCGGCGGATTTTTCCTGGCATATTCTCGTGTATAGGGCCTCATGAATTCAAAATAGCGCCGGGTCACACGGATATCCCGCTGGTTCTCCAGCAGCCTGTCCTGCAGCGCCTCCTTGTCATATTCGGCTCCCAGCCGAAAGGTACGCATACACTTTTTAGCGCTTAGAGAGCGGATGGTGGCATACCTGCGGTAGGGGTCGCACACGAACACATAGCCCTTCTTCCGCAGTACGGCGCTCAGCTCCGTCCAGCTGCTCGATATCGTCAGTGCCTCGTCCAGCGCCCGCCGCATGAGGTTGTAGCGGGTTGGCTCGCCGTTCTTTTCGGCAAAGTAGACCGACCGCGCCGTTTTGTGCCGCTGGGGATTTTTCACCACCGACAGGCCATGCTCCTTGCAGATGCGGTCGGACATATCCCGCAGCTTGTAGTAGACCTCGTATTTTGCCTCCAGCTTTTTGCCCGTTCACATATTCACCGGATTCACAACAAAGTGGTTGTGATAAGTGCCGGTGTTGAAGTGGGTGGCCACAAGCACCTGCCGTTCGTTCCCCCAAAGCCGCCGCGCTGTCTCTACGCCGATGCGATGGCATTCCTCTGCCGTGACCTCACCGGTCTTGAAGGACTGGTAGGCGTGGTAGGCCACATTGCCGCCGGCTTTGCCGAAGCGCCTCTGCACGGCAGCCATCTCTTTTGCGGCAGACTCCGCCCTACAGCCAATTCCGGTGACGGCGTATTGCTGCTCCCCCTCGTCCAAGGTTTTTTCTTTGTCTGCAGCGTACAGCAGCACCTGCTCCAGATCACTCAGCTTGGTCTTACTCGGATTGGTGCAGTAGTCCACCACACGGCTGACACTGTCATGAATCGCCCAAATCTTCGTCACCGCCATTTGCATCCCCCTTCCCGTGATAGGCACGCAGAAGCAGGCTCTCGATCTCGGTCAGGGCCTCGTCAAGGTCCCTCATGGCAAGCTCGTAGCGGACGGTGTCATGGAGCGTCGTCAGCTTCTGGTACGCCAGCATCAGCTCCTGACGCGGAGCCTCCTTTACTGCCGCACCGGTCCCCAAGCTTCGGAGGTATTCTGACATATTCATACCGCATTTCTTTGCCTTTCTTCGAATGGTATTCTTCTCGGTTTTATAGACCCGCACATTGATTTCCTCTGTTCGATTCCGCATAGATATCACATCCTTTCAGCGGGGTTACAGGGGCGCACCCCTTTCGTATCGGCAGATACGGGGGAATTGGGTGCCGCATGGCTACACAAATCCCATGCTCGTTATCCTACGGATAAAAAAGCGGTGTATAGCCCCGCGCCCCTTAAAGCGGCAATTCCTCATCGTCCTCCGCCGCCTCCTCCCATGACGCAGATGACGCTTGTGACGATGCTTGAGGAAGCCTGGCGATGTCGTCATTCTGTTTCCACAGTGACGCAAGTCTCTCACTCCCGGTGGAACCGTCATGACCGTCAGCACCGTCATGCAACTCCAAAAGCACCAGCCGGGCAGCCGCCGTTTTACGATACTCGTAGGTAATTCCCAGAGGCTGTAGCACGTCGCTGTAATGGCGGGTCAGATGCTTGCTGGCGAGGTTGGGCTTCAGCTCCGTATTACCTACGGCGGCAAGCAGCTGGGACACTGTTCCCCGAAACCGCCTGTGCGCCAAAAGGAAATCCGCCACCTGAAAAACAAAGTCCGGGATGCGTTCCTTTCGCAAATCGTCGGCGCTGAACGCCTCGGTAATCTCCCATCGAACGCCCCGCATCTGCATTTTCAGCTTCTTCTCCTCAACATCCCGGCCCGTAATGTAGAGGGTGGCGCAATCGCCGAAGCGGTCATCCTTGCGGAGAATCATCCCCATATCCGCCACGCCCAGAATGCCTGTGGAGCCGGTCATATCGTTGAAGATATTGCTGCTGTCCCGCTCCTTTCGGGTGTGATGGACAACGAAGATGCAAATGCCGTGGTCATCGGCGAGCTTTTTCAGGCCGGACAGATCCTTGTAGTCCTGAGCATAGGCATTGACCTTTGCGAAAGCGTTGTCCCGCACCATTTGGAGGGTATCGATGAATATCAGCCCCGTGGAGGGAAATTCCCGCAGAGCCTCCTCGATCTGCCCCTCCAGCTCCGCGCCCAGCTGCCCGCAGGAAAAGCCGAAGCGGAGATTCTCCGGCGGAGAATCCGTCAGCTCCTGCATACGCTGCTGAACGCGCCATTCCCGGTCCTCCAAGGCCAGATATACCACATCGGTTTTTCTGGTAGGCAGCCCCCACACCGCCTCGCCGCGGCTGATTTGCAGGCACAGCCACAGCACCATCCAACTCTTGCCGATCTTGGAGTCACCCGCTAGAATGGCGAGCCCGTCGGAGAGAACACCGTCGATGAGCATTTTGGGATGGGCAATGAGTTTATAATACAGGGTATCGGCATCGATCAGTTGTAGCTTGTTCATGTGTTTCACCTTCTTTCTTTCGCTGGTAATTGTGTTTTTTGGTTTGGCGCCGTACTTCCGATATCGTTTTTATACGCCTGCCCCGGGGTCTCCGCGGCGTTGCCATGCTCGCTCTTTCGAGGTCGCCGCACAGTCATATCTGTCTCGGTAACGGCTATTCAGTTGTCCAGGTACATATCCTCATAATGCGAGGAATGAAAGAGGGGCATTTGGGGGGTCCTGCCGAAAAAATTCTTTCTCAATGTCCCTTGCTGACTCTTCTCCCCTCAAGTGGTAGATCACGAGAAAGGCTGAAAACTAAGTCGCTCGAAAAAATATTTATCCCCCTCACTTGGTAGGCAGCGAGAAGGCCAAAAAATTAACCCCCTTGAAAAATTCTTTTGTTTTGGCTCCAAATTGGAGCCATTTTCATGTGCGGGACTGCTCGTGGCTCCGAATTGGAGCCATTTTTCGTCTTTG
>CALDMA010000141.1 GCA_937915075.1 uncultured Oscillospiraceae bacterium | reverse complement strand
CGACCGAATCCGCGCAGACCATCTCCCCGACGGCGGGCAAGGTGCTCTCGAGCGTTACGGTCGCCCGCATCCCGACCAAGTACAAGGACGCGACCGGCATGACCGCCACGGCGGCGGGGATGCTGGCGGACACGACCGCGATTGGCTGGGACTCCAGCAAGTCTCTGCCCGTGCTGCTCACCGGCACAATGGCGAATAACGGCAGCACCAGCGCGACCATCGACGGGCTGACGGCAACGTCTGTCACCATCCCGGCCGGGTATACGACGGGCGGCACAGTGTCGCTCACCGATGATATTTATGAAGCGCTGGCCGCGATTTGAGGCGGTGAAGCGGAATGGGAAACGTTCAGGGCGAGATTGATCGCATTAGCGGCGCGAAGACCACACTGGGCGATTACCTCGCCTCAAACGGGGTCAGCGTGGGCGACGGCGACAAGATTGACACAATGGCGGGCAAGCTGGCCAGCGTGACAGAAAAACAGGATAAAATTGCCGCAAGCGGCATCCTCAAGGGCGACGGCAAGGGAAACATTACGGCGGCGACGGCAGGGAGCGACTATGTGGACGTTTCGGCGGCGGGGTTTGCGGCGCTGGCGGACAAGATCGCCGTAAAAAACGAAGCGCCGACGGACGAGGAATATTATCTGGCGCAGACGGCCGGCGCATGCTGCAGGCGGCCGACGTCTTATCTGGCCGAATCCATCAAATCGAAGCTGTTCAAAACGGTTTGCGTGACGCTGCCCGCGGACGGCTGGACGGACGCGAGCCAGAGCGTCTCTGTCGAGGGGGTTACGGAATCGAACGATGTATTCGTCACTTACGCGCCCGAAAGCCGCGCGGCGTGGAGGGAAGCCGACGTATACTGCTGCGAGCAGGGGACGGACACGCTCACGTTCAGCTGTGAAAACGTGCCGACCGCCGCGCTGAAGGCGAACGTGATCGTTCTCAAATAAAAAGATAAAGGAAGTGACGACAGAGATGGGAAAAATCAGAGCGGCTGACCTGATTGCGAAGTTCCAGCAGGCGAAGGACGAGAAATGGGGCTATATTTACGGCGCGTCCGGCCAGAAATGGACGCAGGCGAAACAGAACGCCGCCACGAGGGAGCAGACGGTAAAATGGGGGCAGCGCTGGGTCGGAAAGACCGTCGCGGACTGCTCCGGGCTGTTCGTCTGGGCGTTTAAGCAGCTGGGCGGCAGCATCTATCACGGCTCCAACACCATCTGGAAGAAATATTGCAGCGCGCAGGGGAAAATAACGGCCGATTCGGTTCTGAAACCGGGCACGGCCGTTTTTCTTTGCAAGGGAAACGACCGACACCACATCGGTCTGTACATCGGCGAAGGCTGGGTGATCGAGGCGAAGGGGACGTATTACGGCGTCGTCCGCAGCAAGGTGAGCGCCTGGCATGAATGGGGCGAACTGAAGGACGTGGACTACGAGGCGGGGGAAGAGCCGGCTTTCCAGCCGCTCAAACGCGGAGACAGCGGCGAGCGGGTGACCGAGCTTCAAACCCGGCTGCTCGCGCACGGCTATGATCTTTCTCCTTACGGGGCAGACGGGCAGTTCGGCGCGAAAACGCAGGCGGCGCTGAAGGCCTTTCAGAAGGAAAAGCGGCTGCCGGAGGACGGGATTTGCGATCAGGCGACCTGGACAGCGCTCTGCGCTGAAAACCCCACCGAAACGGAACCCGACGACGCGGAAAAACTCAGGCGGCTGTGGGCATGGTACCTGCGGGCGAACGGGGAGGCGCAGGCGTGATGGAAAACTGGCTTCAGATGACGCTCACCGTCGTTTGCGCCGTGATTGCGTCCAGCGGGTTCTGGGCCTATCTGCAGGCGCGGCGCGAGAAGAAGGACGACAAGACCCGGATGCTGGTGGGGCTGGCGCACGATAGAATCCTCTCTTTGGGCATGCAGTACATCGAGCGGGGCTACATCACCCGGGACGAATACGAAAACCTGTACGAATACCTGTACCGGCCGTATGAGAAGATGGGCGGAAACGGCTCGGCCAAGCGGATTATGCAGATTATCAACACGCTCCCGATTCAAAATGGGTCCGCATGAGGGGAGGGGTTGAAATGTTCAGCATTACGGCCGATTATTCCGCCGATTGGAAAGACGCGCGGGTTTACATTCTCTCCGATCTGCACATCGGCGACGCGAACGCGGACGTTGAAACGATACGCGGCCGCGTGCAGCAGATTGCCGACGACGAGCGCGGACTCTGCATACTCAACGGCGATCTGCTCAACACCGCCGTACGCCACAGCGTGTCGGACGTGTATTCGGAGGTGCTCTCCCCGGTCGAGCAGATTAACACGGTGGTGGATCTCCTCGCACCGGTACGCAAGCGCGTCATCGCCGCCAATACAGGCAACCATGAGAATCGCGTTTACAAAACGGACGGCATCGACATCATGCGCCTGATCTGCCGCGAGCTCGGCATCGAGAAGCGCTATTCGCCCGAGGGCGTGCTGTGCTTTCTGCGATTTGGAAACAAAACGGCGACGGAGCGCTCCAACTGCCGGAAAAGGCAGCCTTATATCTATACCATCTACGCGACGCACGGCGGCGGGGGCGGCCGGAAAGAAGGGGCGAAGGCCATTCGGCTGGCCGATATGGCGTCCGTTGTCGACGCGGATATTTACGTGCATTCGCATTCCCATATGCCGATGATTATGAAGCAGTCCTTCTTCCGCGTGGACGTTCAGAACCAGAAGGCCGTTCCCGTGGACAAGCTGTTCGTCAACGACGCGGCGGCGATCAGCTATGGCGGCTACGGACAGGCGGGCGAATTCAAGCCCGCATCGAAACAGAGCCCCGTCATTCATCTGGGCGGGGAGTGTAAAACGATGAAAGCTACTTTATAGGGAGGAAACGGGAATGCGCAAAGCGATGCTGAGCCAGCCCATGGCGGGCAGAACGCGGGAAGAGATCGTGGAAACCCGCGAACGCGCGATTCGTGCGC
Source organism: uncultured Oscillospiraceae bacterium (assembly GCA_937915075.1). GTDB lineage: Bacteria > Bacillota > Clostridia > Oscillospirales > Oscillospiraceae > Hominicoprocola. Next base: position 2,743 of record CALDMA010000141.1, on the reverse strand, counting down.
TTCGGGAACGGGGATACGAGATCGTCAACACGCTGTTTACGGACGAGTGGTACGGCAGGGAGGCGATGGAAGCGCGCGGCGTTGTGCAGATTCCGCTGTGCTTCCTGGCCAAATCGCTGGAAAACATGAGCCTTTGTCATACAGCCTATTTCTGCAAGGGGTGGGAGCAGGCCCGCGGCTGCCGCATCGAGCACGAAGCCGCAAAGGCATATGGCCTGGAAATCATTTACGAAGAATGAGGAGGAAACGGATATGTTGAGCAATAAGGCATACGACGTTCTCAAGTGGATCGCGCTGTATCTGCTGCCGGCGGCCGGCACGCTGTATTTCGCGCTGGCGGGAATCTGGAAGTTCCCCTACGGGGAGGAGGTCGTCGGGACGATTACGGCGATTGACACCTTCCTTGGCGTGCTGCTGGGCATCAGCACGGCGCAGTACAACAAGGTTGGCAGTTCGGAGCCTGACGACGAATGACACGGATCGGGGAGGCGCTCGTCCGCGCGGCGGGCGCTTTCCCTTTTGGTTTTTCTATTATGAAAGGAGAAAATGCGTGGACGCACAGATACCGATCTGCCAGAAGTATATACTCTCGCTTGAAGAAGCCTCGCTGTATTTTCATATCGGCATCAACCGCCTTCGCAGGCTGATCAATCAGAACAGGGCGGCGGACTGGGTGCTGTGGAACCAGACCCGAGCGCAGATCAAACGAGTCCGATTTGAGAAGTTTATCGATTCAATCAACACGCTATGAGATAGTTCCCCCACGACGTTGAGAACGCTGACGGGCTATGGTATACTATGCTCATCAGAGAAGATCTTGGCGGCGTGGCGACCTGAACGAGGAGGCGCTCATGTTAACCAGGAGAAAAGATGAAAAAGGAAGGATTCTCCGAGAAGGGGAAATCCAGAAGGCCGATGGGAGGTATGAATTCCGCTATTACGACGTAAACGGCGAGCGAAGAAGCGTCTATTCATGGCGGCTTACGCCGACAGATCCGATCCCGGAGGGCAAGCGCAGCTGCGCAAGCCTGCGGGAGATGGAGCGGGATATTCTCCGGGATGTGGAGGATGGGCTGCTGACGCAGCAGAAAATCACCCTGAACGATCGATGGGACGCTTACATTGCCGACAAGCCGGAGCTGAAGCAATCCACCCGCACAAACTACCGCTACATGTATGACAAATACGTGCGGGATGAGATAGGCGCGATGAAAATCGCATCCATCAAATACAGCACGATGAAGAAATTCTTTAACGGCCTCATCCACGAAAGAGGTTTCAAGGTCAACAGCACGCGGATCATCTACAACATTCTGCATCCTGTCTTCGTCGTCGCCATACGGGACGGAGTGATCCGGATGAACCCGATGGACGGCATTATGGCCGATCTGAAGCGATCGAACGATTGGGACCAGCCCAAGCGCCATGCCCTTACGGAAGAACAGCAGCGAGCCTTCATGGCTCATGTGGAAACGAGCGACGTTTTCGGACGCTGGAATCCGCTGTTCACCTGCCTGCTCGGAACGGGCTGCCGAATCGGCGAAATGCTGGGGCTGCGCTGGGAAGACGTATTCTGGAAGGAGAACGTCATTTCCATCAACCACAACCTGATTTATCGCATGCAGGACAGCGGCAGAGTGGCGTTTCACATCACCACACCCAAGACCCGCAAAGGCGTCAGGCTGATTCCGATGTTTCAGAACGTTCGCCGCGAGCTTCAAAATGAATACATGCGGCAGCAGGAAACCGGTTTTTGTCAGGAGATTGTGGACGGCTACTGCGGATTTATCTGGCAGAATTGCTTTGGACGGCTGATTAGCCCGAATCGCGTGAACCACGCCATCGCCAGGATTGTGGCCGACTACAATCGACAGGAAGAAAGAACGGCTGCGGCGGAGGGGCGGGAGCCGAACGTGCTTCCCAGATTTAGCGCGCATCAGCTGCGCCATACGTTTTGCACGCGCCTGTGCGAGCGCGAGAACGATCTGAAGCTGATTCAGGAAATTATGGGGCACGCAAATATTTCTACGACGATGGACGTGTATAACGAATCGAATACCGACAGGAAGAAGGCCAGTTTTGCCCGGCTGGAGACAATGACCGATCTTTTTTAAGTTTTACCACAGAATTTACCACAGATGGCGGTGGGAATACGTGAAGAAATGTGGCGATATGTGATTAAATTAGAAGATGGTGTTGGCGATGGTGAATAAAATACAAGGAATTTGAGGGGAGGGGAGTCTGATCAGGAGAATGAAGCCCGTCAACTGAAAAAAGTCAATAAAATCAAGGCTTTTTGGGGCCTTGAGACGCGCAAAAACGTCAATTTACCACAGATTTACCACAGCTGCCATAAGATTTCTCTGAGAAAAAGCACTACCGAAACGGGTAGTGTTTTTTTTTACGCCGTTTTAAGGAAAGCCCCGGGCTGGGGCGAGGTTTTCTTTAGGACGGGAGAAGGGGACGAATGACCCGCGAATTGAGCAACTGCTATTATGGAAACCGGATTCAATTTTGAAGGAGATGAGCGAATGATAGGAGTTGCTGGGTGTGTGTTTATTGCTATCGGGGCGATGCTGCTGGCGAAATGGATTAAGGACGAATGAAAAGAGCGGGCCCTGCGCAAGGGCTCTTTCTTTTTAGCGTTATATTTTCCAGGGGGGTATCTGAAAAAGGAAAAGACGACAGCGTGAGCGGTTTTTTCATCAGTTCAAGGCGGAAAATCGAAGGTTTAATGGGGCTA
>CALDMA010000140.1 GCA_937915075.1 uncultured Oscillospiraceae bacterium | reverse complement strand
CCGCATCCGGCTCTTCAAGCAATCTTCGGTTGCCAGCCCCAAATATCCGTAGTCAAATGCGGCTCCTTGACGTAGTAGTTCCATATACGAAGGTATTTGTCATACTTCAAGGATCGCTTCTGATGCCGACGATTCAGCACGCGGTAGGCGGAGTATCTCAGATACTTCCAAAAACTCTGTATGGCACGAAAGTTCCCACTCACTCCATAGTAGTTGCAGTGCCCTCGGACGATGGATGCTATGATTTGCATCGTTTCCGCTATTGGCTTGTGCATACGTTCTTTGAGCCATGCTTTGGCCGTTTGCCGTTTCGCTTTCAGTTTCTTCTTGCTTGTGCGGACTCCCAGCCGGTACTTTCCTGTTCTGGTCTTGGTGTTGAAGAAGGTAAATCCCAGAAAATCAAAGTCCTCCTGCGTCCCCGTGAACCGTCCTATGGGCAGTATTCTCGTCTTGTCCTCCGCCACTTCCAGCAAAAACTTTCCCAGTCGCTTTGGCAGTACCTCCATGACTCTCCGAGCTTCGTTCTCGTACTGGAATAGAATCAGGAAATCATCAGCGTACCGCGCATAGTAGACTTCGCCTCGCATTCTCGGTTTGACAGCTTTCTCTATCCACAAGTCCAGCACATAGTGCAGATACACATTTGCCAGCACCGGTGAAATCTGCCCTCCCTGTGGAGTGCCTCTTTCACTGTCCAGTCGCTTTCCGTCTTCCATGATTCCCGCAATCAGAAACCGCTTTACATACCGCAGAAAGTTCTTGTCCTGTATATCATGGGCTAAAAACTTCATCAGCCAGTCATGGTCAACATGGTCGAAGAACCCCTTGATGTCGGCCTCCAGCACATAGTTGACCTTCTTTCTCATAATCGTCTGGTTGATGTATCTCACCACATCGTGTGCGCTCTTGCCGGGACGGAACCCGTAAGAGCACTCCAGAAAGCGTGGCTCATAGACTTCATTCAGCACTTTGGCCATTACATCCTGCACCAGCCGGTCTTCATACGCCAGTATTCCCAGCGGCCGCAGCTTACCGTTGGCCTTTGGAATATATGTCCGTCGTACCGGTAGCGGTTTGTACTGAAATTTCCTCATCCGCTCCGCCAGCTCTGCGATGTTTTCCTCGGCCTTTTCATCGTAGGCCGCCTTGTCTACTCCATCTACTCCTGTCGCTTTCCTTTTGCTCTGTTTCCGATGCTCCGACATCAGCGTCCGCTCATTCACGTTGTGCATGAGATTCTGCACTGCCGGATATTTTGCTGACTGCTCCCTTATTCCCTTTGGTTCCTGTTCCATCCGTTCTGACCTCTTGTGTCTGAATGCTTCTTCCTCCGGGAACGATCCCTTGCTGCCCCCTTTGCTCCGCTGGCTTTCACCAGTTTCCTCACTACTATGAGGCAGTCCGACTTCTGACAGGCCGTCAGGGTCTCTCCATTTACAAGACTTCAATTCCCCTTACCACCTTGCGGAGCCTGTCAGATCTCCCAGGTATGCAGGTACTACCTTTGTGCGCTCGCCACGCTCTATTGACCCCGACGGAATCTCCCCAACCTCGCGTTTGCGGTTGGTTCTTGCTGCCTGCGACCTCGAGGACGGTATCGGCTTCCGCTCTATCTAACTTACGGGGCTGCATCGCTTCACGGTTTCCCATTGCGGCTCTCGCACTCCTCTGCCTACGCTTAAACCTCGCCTCACGGCTTCGGCTCCAAGGCTGAGTACCGGCTGCTCGCTGCGCTTTACCGGGTCTGGCCTTTCTCCAGACTATATTACCTGCACCGAACTGGCGCACCCTCAAGATCATTATATCTTTCTGCTTGTCATACGTCAAGTTGATTTTGGATCGCAACTTGTCGTATGACAAGTTTATCCGATTTTGTGCCCGCATAAAACCGCCGCCCCGATTTTTCAGTCGGGACTGCGGTTTTGTCATGCAAGGCTTCTCAGATATTCTTCCACATTCTGATACTGAATGCAATCTATCATGTGACTTTCCCCGCGATAGAGGACAATCTTCCCAGTGATCGGGCCATAGCGGTGCTCCGTCTGGGCGCATTTTTTCTCGTCGATCAGGTGGCGGTACTGCTGCGGAACGGCTTCCTCGCTGTGCTTGATCTCGAAAATCCGGCAGGAGCCCGCTTCCGGGTCAAACACCACCATGTCAAATTCGCCCACGGGAAATTGCAGAACGAACACCTGCTTCTTGGGGTTCGCCAGCTTGGTCTCCAGCAGGACGATGTCCTCCAGCATCCGCCCTTTGATCTCCGCCAGGATGCGCTCCTGCACGGCGGTGCGCTCTGCCAGAGACAGCGCACTGAACGCCTCATCCAGCAGCAG
>CALDMA010000139.1 GCA_937915075.1 uncultured Oscillospiraceae bacterium | reverse complement strand
CTGAGCAAGAGCCTTGATCTCAAGGCCGGTGACAAGACCTTCGTGATGATCAACGGCTGCGGCGCCACCACCATGATGGAAATGTTGGTGCTGTTCAAGGACACGGTGGAGTTCCTGAAGGCCAAGGGCGTGGAGGTCGTGGCCAGCATGGTAGGCGAGATCCTCACCGTGCAGGAGGCAGCCGGCTTCCAGATGAACATTGCCAAGTGGGATGACGAAACGCTGCGTCTGTGGAATACGCCCTGCCACACCCCCGCCTACAGCAAGGAGTAAGCCATGGCGGATAACATCGGAAACAAGGCCGCGCACGATTATCATCTGGATATTGCCCCCGCGCAGGAGGGGTTTTACGTCAAGGGCGCCGCTCACAGCGACTGGGGCATGCAGAACCGTCTCTCCCGCATTTTTAACCCGAGCTCCGGCAACACCGTGATGCTGGCCTTTGACCACGGCTACATTATGGGCCCGACGGCGGGACTGGAGCGTGTCGATCTGGTCATCCCCGCGCTTGCTCCCTATGTGGATGTGCTGATGGGCACCAAGGGCGTCATTCGCTCCTGTATCCCGCCCACTATTCCTGCGGCCAAGTGTGTGCGCCTGACCTACGATTCGACTGTGTTGTACGATGATATGTCCAACGGCGGCGGCTTCTCCTGCGACATGGAGAATGCCATCCGCATGAATGCGGACTGCGTGGCGGTTCAGACCTTTATCGGCGCACCGGGCGAGTCCCGCTCGCTGGAGCTGCTGTGCCGCACGGCGGACGCAAGCGCGCGCTATGGCATTCCGACGCTGGGCGTGGTGGCGGTCGGCAAGCAGATGGAGCGGACGGAACGCTTCTTTCTGCTGGCGACCCGCGTACTGGCGGAGAACGGTGCAAACATCGTCAAGAGCTACTACTGCGATGGCTTTGAGCGTGTGGCCGCCGCCTGTCCCGTTCCCATTGTTATCGCGGGCGGCAAGAAGCTGCCGGAGCCGGAGGCACTGGAGATGGCTTACCGTGCCATCCAGGAGGGCGCCCACGGCGTGGACATGGGACGCAATATCTTCCAGTCCGACTGCCCCGCCGGCATGGCCCAGGCCATCGGCAAGGTCGTGCACGAGGGCTATACCGCCGCCCAGGCCTACGAGGTCTACGAGGAAGTAAAAAACCGGAACTGAAGCATGAGAAACAGGAGGAACACTTATGTCCGCTGAATACATGCACATCGGTATCCCCATCACCAACCGCAAGCCCGGCATGACCTACAACGAAGGCGCAAAGTTCTGGGTCAGCAATGTGGATGATTACGACTACAAGATCGAGTACCTGAAGTTTGAGGAGGGTACCCCCTTCCCCGAGGAGATCCACCGCAATCCGCATGTTGCCTATAAGGTGGACGATCTGGAAAAATATATCGCCGACGCTGACAGCGTGATCTGCGGCCCTATGGCCGCCAACGACAAGGGCGACCGGCTGGCCTTTGTCTGGAAGGACGGCGCCATTCTGGAGCTCTATCAGGAGGCCTGAGTTCAAACGCCGCAGCGGCAGCCGGACAAAGGAGGCACAGAATAAGACGAGCAGGTATTCTTCTTGGGATACCTGCTCGTCTTTATTTCTCCTTGAAATTGGCTGTTTACTTGGCGTACGCTCTCCACAGGAACGTGACGATCTGCGCGCGGGTGCAGTCATTGCCCGGCGCAAAGGATGTCTCGCTCACGCCTGTGATCACGCCGTTCATGTAGCACCACGCCACCGATTCATACGCCCATTCGGGCACATCGGTGAATGGCAGAAGGAACATCCATGCGCCTGTGAAGCCCTTGCCCTGCGCCTGCGCGCATCGGTAGATCATGGCCGCGGCCTGTGCGCGGGAAACGGTGGCGTTTGGCTCAAAGGTCGAGGCCGTCGTGCCCTCGACGATCTTCTCGCTCGCCGCCCAGCGGACCGCCTCAGCGTACCACGCGCTCTCGTCCACGTCCGTGAACGGCATGAGGTAGTTCACCACCGGCTCGCCCGCCAGACGCCAGAGGAAGGTCACGAGCTGGGCGCGGGTGCAGATTGCGTCAGGAGAGAAGTGCGTGTTGTCCGTGCCGCCGGTGATGTTTTCATCGGTCGCCCACTTCACCGCGTCGTAGTAGTAGCTGCCCTCGGCCACGTCGTCGAAGGGCATCGCGACGCGCGTGACGATCAGATAGGTCGAGAAGTGCGGCAGCTCAAAGTCGAGGAGCAGATCATCCCCTACCCATTTGAATTCTGGTATGATGTCTTCGCTGCGTGGGAAATCCCAGTCCTGTCTCAAGCCTACATAGTCAGTCAGCTCCCGGAGATCCGGCAGCGGCAGGATGGTCGGCGGCTCCAGTCCCTTCAGCACCCAGTTGCCGTTTTCATCCAACACCATGTAACCGAGCTCAAAGTGGTTGGGCCCCTCGAGCAGAAGCGGGTCCTTCGGCTTCGCCTGCTCGCCGTTGTCCTCGTAATAGACCCACTGGCCGTTTTCCTTATGCCAGCCGGTCTTCTTCTCGGTTTCGGGTATTTCCAGCGTGAGGGAAATGTCCAGCACACCGCTGACCTGACTCCAGTCCAGCGGCTCGCCGTCGATGGAAAACTCACCGGTCAGCGCACTGAGAGAAAAGAACTTGCCCTGCTCCTGCATGACCGACATCCACCGCATTACTTCCGGTGTAAGAGCGATCATCGCCTCCTCGTCGCTGACGAGAGAGATGTCGAGGTCCTTGCCGTTCAGCTGCTTCAGGATGTCGCGCAGCATCTCCTGCGGGATGGTCATGTCAGCGCCGGGCATATCGAGCGTCAGCGAACCGGCATCGGCGTTGAGCAGCTGACGGATGGCGGCGGGGGAAAGGGACAGCTTGGTGTCCTCCACCGTCAGGCGCAGGTCGAGACCCTTGAGGTCGATGCCGTCCAGGCTCTTGCCGTCCGCGGTGAAGCCCGTCACGCGCCCGTCCGTGCCGCGTGCTTTAGCCGTGACGCTGCCGTTCTCGTCCGCCAGCTTGCTGCCGTCGCTGCGGGAGAGCGTACCGTCGCTGACGGTGTTGTAATAGCGCTGCGTCCACTTGGCGTGGAGGGTGATGTTTCCATCTCTGCCGGGAGAAATGCTGGTAATGGGATCACCGGTACATTCTTTGTTAAGGTACCAACCGTCGAAGGTATAGCCGTCGCGGGTCGGGGCAAAAAGCTCGCTCACGCCCATGCCGTAGCGATACTCCTTAGGGTTATCGTGATGGTTCGTGCCGCCGTTGAGCTCGTAGGTGATGCTGTATTCCTTCGCGTTCCACATCGCGGTCAGGGTGATGGTTTTGTTATCAGCGACAAGAACTTCGAGGGCATTAAAATTTTCCTGCACGCTCTTGTTAAAATCCCACGCCGTGTTGTTATAGACCCATCCTGCAAAGGTATATCCCGCCTTGACCGGATCGCCGGGCTTGGAAATCGTAAGGTTCCCATTTGTAACACATCTTTTATCGTACACCACTGTATCGACCGTGAAATTTACAATATAAACAGGGCCGCTGCTGCCGCCGAGGGTCACCTCGCCCATGCCGCGAATCTCGCCTTTGAATGTGCCGCCCTTGATCGTGCCGTTGTTGAGTACCTCGCCCATGAATGTGGTTGTGCTTTCACTGCTGGTTGTCTCAATCTTCCCGCCGGATGCAACCGTAACCGCGTTTTGCACTGTGCCGCCGTTGGCAATCAGGGTCCCCGCCAGGTAAATGCCCGCGCCGTCCGCCGCGGTGCAGCCGGAGATGTTGGCATTACCGCTCATCGTCATGGTGCCGCCGCTGGCAACATATACACCGCCGCCGTCGCCTGTCGTCGTGCAGTCTGCAATGGAGCCGCCGTTCATAACAAAGCTGCCGCCCTGGGCCACATACACACCGCCGCCGTACACAGAGGTTGTCGCTGCGTGCACCTCACAGCCCACGATGCTGCCGCCGTTCATGGTGAATGTACCACCGCTCTCAACGTACACACCGCCACCACAGCCTTCCGTGCCCGTTCCGCCGGCGATGACGCCGCCGTTGACAACCTTCGTGCCACTTTCTTCATTCAGCGTCCACACGCCGTAATTGTCGGATGTGAAATTGTGTTGAACGGTAGTATTGCTGTCCGTCAGCGTCAGGTTACCGCCGCCGGCCACCTTGATCAGGCTGCCGCTGCCGAGCCTTTCCAGCACATGGCCGTTCAGATTGAGGGTGACGGCGCCGGTAATGAGGAGCGGTTCTTCTTGTTTCAGTGTCACATTGCCTTCCAGATAATAGTCGCCGCCAGTCAGTGTTGTCTCGCTGTCAGTCAACGCCGTGCCGCCCACCCCTCCAATCAGACCGCTCGTAGGAGTGCTGCCGCTGTTATAACTATTTTCAAGGTTGACGGTTTCGGGGTCTTGGAATTGGCCGATCAACCCCTCGGCAAACACCGCTGTGGGCAGCAGGCTCAGGCACAGGGCCAGAGCGGTCAGAATGCTGAAAAATCGTTTCTTCATTGTGTTCCCTCCATGATGAAAGTCGTTTGGTTCTTCCTTTGGAAGAACCAAGGGGATATCCCCTCGAAAAAATATATTACTCCGACTGGAGGGCTTCGAACCCCTCCCCCGCCTGTCGGACAGTCTCCCGAATAATGTCCGCCGCCATCGTGTGGAGGTCGAGCGCCAGCACCTGCGCCGTGACGGCCCGCCGCTT
>CALDMA010000138.1 GCA_937915075.1 uncultured Oscillospiraceae bacterium | reverse complement strand
GAACCCGCCCCCAGAAACCCAAAACCCCCGCCCCCTGCCCTTTTTAAAAAAGAGAGGGGACGTACCCGCCCCGCCTCTTTTTCGCTCCTCACTCATGGTAGAGGATCACCGCTTTGAGAAATCACTTTATCAGTTCTTCCTCCACCTGCATTGTACGTCATTGGCCCAACAATGTCAATGGCATTTTCTATTTGACCGTTTTGCTTTGAGAACTTGTCAAATATATTGAGCAGGTGCCATACACTTTCCAACCACTTATATCCCGCATGCTGGTCGGTGGAAAACTTACACCCCAACTATTTATATCCCGCATATTGGTCAGCGGACGTGAGAAGGAGCATTTGTAGTCTTTCTCCTCATCTCTATCATATTCAGCAAAGGATAAGCCGTCAAGAGAATTTTTTGTCAGACGGTCAATTTCATTTCAGCAATAACAGTTCTCGCCGTGCTTTTTCAAGCTCTTGCGATGCTCGCTTGGCACAAATTTTTGCCTCTTTGTTGGTCATTGCATATCCCCTTTGTGTAATCAAAGGAACTGCCCTCCCTTTTTTGGGAGTTGACTTGTTATTCCCTTTATTTGTCAAGATTCCGCCCCGTTCTTCTCCGGCTCCTTGATGCCCGCCAGAATCTGCTGCAAATTGAGCTTGTACCACGCAGCCTTTACCGCATCCAGCACAGCATCGGCGTTAATATCCAGCCCCAGCTTGGACAGCTTTTCCAGCGCCATCTTCCATTTTTCTTCGCCATGACCAGCACCAATCAGCGCCTCGGCAGCGCGTACCGCCATGTCAGCCAGCTCGTCCACATTGGTTACACCCTTGGTAATCAGCCAAGGCCGCACATAACGCCGCCAAGCGAGAATCACAGCCAGATAGGTCAGCGCAACCACCACAACAATCACACCAGCAACCAAATATTCCTTCATCACTCATTCCTCCTTGTTATCCGTTCGCTCCGTCTGTTTCTTCTGCGTCATCCGTCTTTGTAGCAACGGGAGCCTTCCGGGGAACGTCCCCGAACAATCGGATCAGACAGCTAAGCAGAAGCTCTCCGCCAAACAACCCAATGCCTAACCTTACAAAGTCGATGATGTCCACCTCAAACGCCAACAGCACACAGCCCGACACAATCAGAAGCGTTGAAAAAGCCAGACAGTAAAGCACGATGTCTTTCAGATAGCGCTCCTTTTCGGATTTTTTCACTGCTGAACAGCTCCATTCAACCGGGATGCAGGCACAGGCGGATCCTCGGGCAGTCCAATAATATCCTGTTCGTAAGAATCAGACAGATGATTACGCCCCATGTCATGATACCGCCGATACATCTTCATGAGGCGTTCCTTTTCGCTATGTGGGCAATACTTCCGTCTCATCCACATTTCGTGCGACTGACTCAGACGATCACACAGTAAATCGCCTGTGTCGTTTTCCAAAATGCTTAGCTTCTTTTCCGTCGTTTCTTTTAACGACTTGATGTCGCCGTTCATCGCTTTCAGATCTTTCTTGTTTTCTTCCATCTGAGCTTTCAGATCGTCCAGCGGCTTTGTAATGGGATGCACAATCAGCTTGAAAATGACCACCACCGCCGTGCCCACGCCTACTGCCCACACAATCCAGTCACCAATTTGTTTCACCAATGGATCCATAAGATCACCTTCTTTCGCTATAAAAAAGGGAGGGCGGGGCACCAGCCTCACCCTCCCTTTTGTGTTACACTTCCTCAGTTTTGTGTTACGCTTCTTCAGCGCCCATGGTGCCGCCGTATTCGACGGGCACCAGCTCCGGCAGACCGCAGTCCTCAATCAGAATTTCGGCCACCTGAGCTTTCAGTTTCGCGGGAACCTGCTTAAAGGTCATCTTCCCCAGCACAATTCGATTCGCAAACAGCATAGCAATCATTTAGTCCACCATCCTTTCATCGTCCAGATATACCGCATGAATGTAGGCATATCGTTTAGAAGGCTGCCGTTGTCCCAGCAGCCAAGTTTCCAGCGTTTTCCTTTGAATTCCGTAGTGGCGCGCGCACTCCGCAATAGATGGGAAAACGCCGTCAACTGTCTGAATTTTTCGCCCTCTTTTCCGAGCAGCCGCCATTTGAGCATCTGTCTTTGGAATGTGTTTCCCTTTATTCCAT
>CALDMA010000137.1 GCA_937915075.1 uncultured Oscillospiraceae bacterium | reverse complement strand
AGACCTTACCCGCGGGCATGATAAAGGTGTACCTGCCGTCGCCCTTGTCGGTGAGCTTGAGCTCGCTGCCGTTCTTGTCGATCACGGTGAGATCGTCGAGTACATAGCCGTCCTCGGGCTTGACGGTGATGGTCACAGTGCTGCCCTTGGAGGCGTTCCTCACATTGCTGGACACGCTGCCGTGCTCGGTCTTGCTCGGCGCAGAAACCGGATAGGTCGGGGTGTAGGAGCTGCCGGAGGAAGACGGCGTGGAGGGCGTGGGGTCCGCCGGCTTCTCGGCGATGGTGATGGTAATCGTGTTGCTGTCAATGGCGTTGTAGGTCGTATCGCCCGCCTTGGTGGCCGTCACGGTGATCGTTCCGGCCTTCGCGGCAGTCAGCGTATGTCCGTTGATGGTGGCTTTACTCGTATCGCTCACCCGATAAGTCACTGCTCCGCTCCCGGAGCCGCCGGTGACGGCGAGGGTCAGTGTTTCCCCAACGGCAAGGGTGGTTTTGTCGGCCGCAAGCGTCAGCGCAGCCTGAGCCTGCTTCTCGATTGGCGTGGTGTCACCCTTGACTTGCAGCACAATAGTATTGCCGCTGACAGCGGTTTCGTATGCTTCATTGTCAGAGAAAACCTTGGTAGAAAGTCTGCTGATGCCTTTTTTATCGGCGATGATCGTCACAGGGGCGCCATCCCTCGGGGGCTCTCCCGTCGTCACGCCAATGCTATTGTCATAACTCAATCCAACCCCTTCGACAACAGTGATGGTCGCGCCGTTCGGCAAATAGACGTTGTTGTCTTTGCCGCCCACTTTGTTGTCGGTGATTTTGGCAGTACCGGAAACTGTAAATGTGGCCTTGTCGCCGCCCACGACCCCCGGAGCGAGGACGTTAACGAACACACCGCCGCCGTTTTCATCCGCTGTGTTTCCGGTAATCTCGCCGCCGGACATGGTAAAGGCGCAGTTATCGCCCACATACACGCCGCCGCCCTTGGCAGCGCCATTGCCGGTGATCTTGCCGCCATACATGGTGAACGTTGCCTTGTAGCCGGACTCAACGCCGCCCGCATACATATACACGCCGCCGTTCTGTCTATTGCCGGTGATCTCGCCGCCATACATGGTGAAGCTGCTGCCGGTAGACACCTGCACACCGCCGGTCAGGCCCGTGATCTTACCGTACTCCGTACCGCCGCGCTTGCAGTCGCTGAACGTCACCTTCGGAGAACTATTCATGCCGCGCGAGATATAGACAGCATATCCGCTGGTGGAAGTAATGCTGTATCCGTTCAGGCAGAGGGTCACATCGTCCTCGATCCTGAGGGTATGCTCGCCCAGATCAAGATTTCCGGTGAGATAATAGGTCCCGGCCGCGAGCGTCATGTAATAAGTGCCGCTCTGCAAATCGCTGACACCGTTGATTGGCTTGGCGAAGGTCGTTTGGGCGTCCGTGTGGCCGACGCCGGTGCAGCTATTGCCGCCGCAGAGGTAGTGCTCGTGCTTCTCCTCGACGGGCGGCGTGTTCTTCGCTTTCAGCACCAGCTTCTGGTTGGTCTCGTCGAACTTGACCTCGTAGCCGGCATTGTCGCTGGTGAATTTGCCTGCATCGTTACTGGTCAGCGATACGTTCTCTGCTGGCTCGGCAACGACAGTGCCCACTTTGTTAGAAGCCTCCGTGGTCACGCCGATGCTCGCGCCGTTGTCCAGCGTGCCGCCGATGGTGATGGTCTTGCCCTCGGGCAGATAGACGTTGTTTGTCGTGCTGTCGCTGCCGGTGCCCTTCGTGTTGCCGGTGATCTTCGCCGCGCCGGAGACGGTAAAGGTCGCGCCGGTGGCATACACGCCGCCGCCATTTTCCGCGGCGGTGTTGTTCTCAATCGTGCCGCCGCTCATCTCGAAGGTCGCGCTGCCATAGATACACACGCCGCCGCCCTCACTCCTGACGTTGTTGTTCTCGCTCGCGGCAGTGTTGTTCTCGATCGTGCCGCCGTACATACGGAAGATACCACTGCCCTCGACGCTCACACCGCCGCCGTATCCCGCCTTGTTGCCGATGATGCTGCCGCCATATAGATTGAAAGCAGTGCCGGAGTTGCTACCAACATGCACACCGCCCGGGCCCTCACTCCGTGTATTGCCTGTAATGCTGCCGCCGTACATGTTGAAGATACCCACGGCCACATCCACGCCGCTGCCCTTCGCGTTCTCCGCATGGGTGATCTTGCCTGTATTATTTTTGCAGTCGGTCAGCGTGAAGACTGCAGCATCGTTTTGGACTCTGATAACATAGTCTTTTCCATCATTGGCGTTTGGCCCCGTGATGGTATTGCCGTTGAGGCAGAGGGTCAAATTCCCGGTCACTTCGTGCGTGCTGCTGAGCGTGACGTTCTTCGTCAGATAATAGGTCCCGCTGCTGGGCAGGGAATCGGCTCTCTCCCACCGGTCAAAGTTAACTGTGCTTTCCTCGCTATGCCCGCCCACATGGTTGCAGCTGCTGCCGCCGCAGAGGCAGTGGCTTTGATGTGTTCCGCTGTTCTGCACGGAAATATTCTGCTCGCTCTCGTCCTCACCGTCCTCCGCCGCCAGCGCCGCCGTGGGCAGCAGGGTCAGGCACAGGGTCAGGACCATGAGCCAGCTCAACAAACGTTTCTTCATAGGTGTCCTCCTTCAAGTCTCCTTCCCCTGTCCCGCAGGCAGAGGGCATCCCGTAGGGGTTTCCCCTACGGGTCCGGGGGCGCCCCCGGACGGTTTTATAGGCTTATGCGCTTACTGTAGCACCTCCGCCGCGCTTTGCGGAGAGAACGGCCTGAAATGTACGGTTTTGCCGCCTGAAATGCAGAACGCGGCGCGCGAAAACAAGGCTTGCCTTTTCGCCGAGCTTTGCTACAATGGCAGTATACACCGTACATTCATGTGCGATGCAAGTGCTGTTTGCAAAATTTGGGAGGGGTTATGCGAAAAAATCCGAATTTATTTACCATCGGCGAGGTCGCGCAGGCGGTCGGCGTCACCCGCCGCATCCTGCTCCACTACGAGGAGTGCGGTCTGGTGCAGC
>CALDMA010000136.1 GCA_937915075.1 uncultured Oscillospiraceae bacterium | reverse complement strand
TCGTTTTCGCAGCAGGTCATCACGAAGCGGCCCGGGCAGTGGACGCCGGGGAACTTCTTGGAGTGGCACATGAGGAGCTTCATGTGAACACGCTTGCCGTCCCAGCGGTCGAGGTGGTCCATCACGTCCACATACCACACGCCGTAGTCGTCATCGGGAATGTCGATGAGGTCGGGTGTCATATCGAACGGGCACTCGCTGCCGGTGAGGTAATCCTCGCTGTTGCCGTCGTTGTCCTCCAGATAGATGTCCGCGCGGCGGTTGACCATGCGGAGATTGCGGGCGCGCAGCGCTTCCTTCAGCTCGGGCGTGCAGCGGTTGAAGACCAGCATATCCGCGTTGGTGATCTTCTCCATCATGAGCTGCCCCATGTTCTTCACGAACAGCTCGAACGTCGGCGCCTGCACGAAGGTCATGACCTGATAGAGCACCCAGTTGGCGGGCAGCACGTCGCGGTAGAGCTTTTCCATCTGCCACATGCCGTTGTACTCGATGAGCACCTGCTTGGGGCGGTGCTTCTTTTCCAGCTCGCGGCAGAAGTCGGCGGTCAGCTCGTCCTCGTCGTCCACGGTGACGACGGTGACGTTGTCGAGCGCCTTTTTCTCGTACTCCTCCTCGCCCTCCTCGCAGCAGAGCAGGAGGGTCTTATCCCCGCGGGCGAAGCCATCCTCCAGGATGCCGTTGATGAAATTGGTCTTGCCGGCGTCGAGAAAGCCGGCGACCAGATAGACAGGAATATCCATGAATGTCCTTCCTTACAGACCGAAGAGCTCGGCGAGCTTGTCTTCCTTGAGCTCCGCGCCGATGACGCAGAGCCTGCCCGTGTAGTCGGGATGCCCCGCGCGGACCTCGTGCTCCTCGGGAACGTAGTCGAATTCGAGCCAGCCGCCCTCGCCGTTCACGATGCCCTTGGCACGCAGGATGTGGCCGTAGTCGCCGCTGTCGAGCTTGGTGAGAATATCGTCGAGCGCGGCCTTGGAGTAGAGCTTGGGTGTTTCCTTGCCCCAGGAGGAGAAGACGTCGTCGGCGTGGTGATGATGGTGGTGGCACGCGCAGTCGGGATCGTCGCACTCCTCGCCGTCGTGGTGATGGTGGTGATGCCCGTGCTCGTCGTGGTCGTGGTCGTCATGGTCATGATGATGCTCATGCTCGTCGTGGTCATCATCCTCGTCGTGGTCGTGATGATGCTCGTGGTCGTGCTCGTCGTGCTCGTCATGGTCGTCATGGTCGTGGTGATGGTGATGCTCATGCTCGTGCTCGGCCTCCTCGAGCTCGTGCTCGCGGCGCATCTTTTCAAGCAGCTCGTCGCTGAGCGACACCTTTTCGATGGCGGAGAGGATAGTTTTGCCGTCCAGCTCGTCCCACGGCGTCGTCAGGATGGCGGCATCGGGGTTCTTCTCACGCAGCATCGCGGCGGCGGCCTCGAGCTTTTCCTGCGAGAGCTTCTGCGTGCGGGAGAGGATGATGGTGCCGGCGGCTTCGATCTGGTTGTTGTAGAACTCGCCGAAGTTCTTCATATAGACCTTGACCTTGCTCGCGTCGGCAACGGTGACATAGCTGTTGAGCTTGAGCTCCGGGCACTCGTCCACGGTGCGCTCGACGGCGACGATAACGTCGGAGAGCTTGCCCACGCCGCTCGGCTCGATGAGGATGCGGTCGGGGTGGAATTGCTCCACGACCTCGCGCAGCGCCTTGTTGAAATCGCCCACGAGCGAGCAGCAGATGCAGCCGGCGGACATCTCGGAGATCTCGATGCCGGACTCCTTGAGGAAACCGCCGTCGATGTTGATCTCACCGAACTCGTTTTCGATCAGCACGAGCTTTTCGCCCGCGTAGGCTTCGGCAATGAGCTTTTTGATGAGCGTCGTTTTGCCGGCGCCGAGAAAGCCGGAGAAAATGTCAATTTTTGTCATGGTAGGATACGCTTCCTTTTTCTTGAATTTACTGAACAGCTATTATATGCCCGAGTTGTGAACGATTCAAGTCCTTTGCGGGCAAAAAGCTCATTTTTACGCAAAAAATGAGCGGCGCTACGGCTGCGGGACCGCGAGACGGTGTGGCAGCATCACGCGGCCGAAGCAGGCGAGGCTGCGCGTGCCGGTGGAGGCGAGCACAACGTCGGCATCGGCGCGGGCGCGGTTGAGGGAGAAAAGGTAGGTCATGCCCAGCGCGTCGCGGTGGTACTGCTTGCAGAGCATTGCGCCGTCCACGCAGAAGATGCCCACGTCGCCGTCCGCGAGCGGGTCGCGGTTGACGTAGACCACGCTCTCGTCGTGAATGTACGGCTCCATGGAGTCGCCCTGAATACGCACGGCGAAGTCCGCGCCGCGCGGCACACTCTCGTCCGCGGGAATATAGGTGAAGTCCTCGTCAAGCACCGGCGCGGCATAGCCTGCGGCAGCGGGGGAATTGTAGAGCGGGATCAGGCGCGGCTCGCGCTCGCCGCCGCGCTCCTCCGCCAACTCGTCGCGGTAGTCGCACAGCGCGTCGGTCACGCTGCGCACGGTGTCGCGCCCGATGGGAGAGAGCGAGCGGTATTTCTCCAGCAGCGTGCGCTCGGCCCCGGAGAGATCGAAGCCGCCGCTGCGGTAGCTGCCGCAGAAGAGCTGGTTGGGGTCGGTGCGCAGCGCGTCGAACAATCGCAGCAGCACGTCCTCCTTGGGAAAGCTGACACCGGTCTCATAGTTGCCGACGGCGCTGGCGGAAACGCCGAGCTGCTCGGCCAGCGCCGCGCGCGTCAGCCCGCAGGCCTCGCGGCACGCCTTGAGTTGATCACGGAAGCTCATGGAAAGCACCTCCTATAAAGGGTTCGAGCAATTTCGACACCATCATAGCGCAAAAACTTGGTCCTGTCAAACATTTTAACAAGAAACTTGTAAATTTATTCTTGACATAACAAGATTCTTGTGATATGGTAAGGATGCTCACAAGAAGCTTGACAAAACAAAGCGGCGATTTCCATTAGCTTGTGATCGAGATGCTTTTCGGTGCGCTGTTCGGAGGGAAAGAACGGATGCGAGAAAACCGTCGGGTGGGCTTTGG
>CALDMA010000135.1 GCA_937915075.1 uncultured Oscillospiraceae bacterium | reverse complement strand
GACGCGCACAGAATATCTGAAAGCTATGGAGCGATTTTGTACTGGGGTAAATTTGGGCTTATATGATATCGAAGTTGTTAAGAATATTTCTGGTCAAATGCTGGTCACACAATATGAAAACTACATGGGAAATTTCGTTGCGGAGAAACGGGAAAAGTCAAAGACGATACCGCCTGAAGACCTATATTGCCAGTACGAGGATGTGATTAAAAAGCTAAAAGAAAAAATGTGAATAATGTCCGCTGCCGGAACGGCAGTACACGTGTCTATCTCCCATTTTAATGGAGGAACGATTATGCCCGATAACGAAAAGCAATTTGAGCAGGATATAGAGTCCTTTCTGATTTCCCCCGCAGGAGGCTGGCAGAATGCCTCGGATGCAGGCTACTGCGCTCCGGCGTCCTCCGGCATGGCGTTGGATATCGGCATGCTGACAGCCTTTATAAAGGCTACGCAGCCTGTGTCGTGGCAGCGGCTGGAGAAGCAGAGCGACGGTAACGCCGAAAAGAAATTCTATAAAGCGTTTGAGAATGCCGTGGAGAACGATGGCCTTATCTCCGTGCTGCGCCACGGCTTCAAGCACCGCGGTATTGATTTCCGTGTCTGCTACTTCAAGCCGGAATCCACGCTGAATGATGTGGCGGTGACGCGTTACCGGCAGAACATCTGCCAGTGCATCCGCCAGTGGCACTACTCCGAGCAGAACCATAATAGCGTTGATATGATGCTGGCGGTCAACGGCATTCCCGTCATTGCCATCGAGTTGAAGAACCAGCTTACCGGACAAAGCATCGACAACGCCAAGCAGCAGTGGATGTTTGACCGCGACCCGCGTGAATTAGCCTTTCAGCTGAATCATCGCATTTTGGCTTTCTTTGCCGTGGACCTCTATGAAGCGGTGATGACGACCAAGCTCAACGGCGCAAAGACTTTCTTTCTGCCGTTCAATCAGGGCAGCAACGGCCCGGGCAACGATGGCGGCGCAGGAAATCCCTCTCGGGAGGACGGCGACTATGTGACCGCCTACCTTTGGCGAGAGGTACTTCAGAAGGATAGCCTTTTGGATATCCTCCAGAAGTTCATCAGCTTTGACGCAAAGGGAAAGAAGGTCATCTTCCCGCGCTATCATCAGATGGACGCCGTTCGCAAGCTGGTCGGAGATGTCCGCGAGCAAGGTCCCGGACACAACTACCTCGTCCAGCATAGCGCAGGCTCCGGCAAGTCCAACTCTATCGCGTGGACAGCCTATCGCTTGGCGAGCCTGCATGATGCGGACAATAAGCCCATATTCCGTTCGGTAGTCATCGTTACAGACCGCACCGTGCTGGACGCACAGCTTCAGGAGACTATCTCCGGCTTTGACCATACGCTCGGTTCTGTCGTTACCATCGACGAGAAGAAAAACTCCAAGGACCTTCGGGACGCGCTGAACGCCGGCAAGCGCATCATCGTCACCACGCTGCAAAAATTTCCTGTCATCTATGAAGAAGTCGATGATACAAAGGGAAAAGCCTTTGCCATTATTGTAGACGAGGCCCACAGCAGCCAGACCGGTCAAAGCGCCATGAAGCTGAAGATGGCTTTGGCAGATACCCATGATGCGCTGAAGGAGTACGCCGAAATCGAGGGCAAGGCAGAAGACGAGGTCGAAGACGCCGAGGACAATCTTGTGCGGGAACTGGTCACACACGGCAAACACAAGAACCTGAGCTTCTTCGCCTTTACTGCGACGCCGAAGAAAAAGACGCTGGAGATGTTCGGCGAGCCATACCCGGACGGCTCGTTCCATCCATTCCATATCTATTCCATGCGTCAAGCCATTGAGGAAGGCTTTATCCTGAATGTCCTTGAGAACTACACCACCTACAAGACCTGCCTTCAAATCGCAAAGAACACCCCGGATAACCCTGAAGTCCCGACCATCAAGGCAATCAAGACCATCAAAAAGTATGGCGAGTTCCACGCTTATGCCCTGCAGCAGAAGGCCGCTATCATCGTGGAGACATTCCGCGATGTGACAAAGCACAAGATTGGCGGCAAGGGGAAAATGATGGTAGTGACTGCTTCCCGTCTGGCAGCGGTTCGCTATTATCACGAAATCAAAAAATATCTTGAAGAGAACAACTATAAGGATATTGAAATCCTCATTGCCTTTTCCGGCAGCATTAAGGACCCCGAAGCAAAGGGAGACCATGAATACACCGAAAGCGGCATGAATGTGGACCGCGATGGGAACCACATCAGCGAGAGCCAGACGAAGCAGGTATTCCATGATGAGGGCGATGTCCTCATTGTCGCCGAGAAGTATCAGACCGGCTTTGACGAGCCTCTCCTGCATACGATGATTGTAGATAAGAAGCTGCGCGATGTGAAGGCGGTCCAAACACTGAGCCGCTTGAATCGCATCTATCCTGGAAAAGAGGATACTTACATTCTTGACTTTGTGAATACAAAGGAAGATATTTTGAAGGCATTCCAGCCGTACTATCAGGAGACCAGCCTGTCTGAGGAAATCAATATTGACCTCATTTACAAGACGCAGAAGCAGCTTCGAGACTTCCGTATCTATAACGACGATGATGTGGAAGCAGTCAGTAAAATTTACTTCTCGCCCGAAGCAAAGAAGATGCAGACGGCGCAAGCAAAAATCTCCAGCGTACTGCTTCCGATTTCGAAAGCGTACAACGAACTGGACAAGAACACCAAATATCAGTTCCGGCGCACGATTAGGACCTTCGTAAAGTGGTACAACTACATTTCTCAAATCGTGCGAATGTTTGATAAGCAACTGCACAAGGAATATCTGTTCTGCTCATATCTGTCTCGCTTGCTCCCTGTAGAAGTAAATACTCCGTGGGACCTCGAAAATCGAGTAAAGCTGGAATATTACCGACTTGAGAAGACTTTTGAGGGCGCTATCGCCTTGCAGGAAAAGAAGGTTGCCTTGGAGCCTGAACAGGTAAAGAAGGGCGTTGCAATGAACGCCAAGAAGGACCCATTGGATACTATCATTGAGGCAATCAACGAAGCATATAAGGGCGCATTTACAGATGCCGACCGCGTTCTGATTGGTGCCTTGCGTGAAAAGCTTCTTGCGGACAAGAAACTTCGTAAAGCAGCGAAAGCGGATGGACAGCAGATTTTCGAGAAGAATGTCTTCCCGAAAGTATTTGAGGATACTGCTCAAAAGTCTTATACTGAAAGCGTTGACACCTACACAAAGCTCTTTGAAGATGGCGCGAAATATCAAGCCATTATGAAGGCGTTGGCAAAGGAACTCTACCGTGAGCTCCGCAACGGTCAGGAGGAAAACGATGCCAAGGGCTAAAAAAGACGGAGTGCATCTGAACTGCTATATCAACAGAGAGCTTAGAGAAAAGCTGGACGCTTACGCGGAAGAAAAAGGGCAAACCGTAACGATGGCCCTTGAGCGTATCCTCAAGCAATACTTTGATTCCCTAACCGATAAACAGGAAGAACGCAAGGAATAACAGAATAGGCAGCAGGAGGCTACGGCTTTTCACCGTTGGTCTCCTGCTGCCTATTTCTACTATAGCACACTATCTACTTGAAGTTTTATATCCTCCACGCACATAGGTATTGGCAACCGCGCAGAAGCGTGATACAATGGTTTCATTCCAAGGAGAGTTAAATCCCTGTTTGCAATGTGGCAGGGTAAAACGCTCCTTCAACGAAAGGGGTGAGGCCGATGCGTCGAAGACGCCTGAAGTAAGGGGGTGAAACTCATGAACGGAGTATTCGCCTATGTCAAAAAACGCGCACCTCACATTGCAAGGCAGAGCCACCATCAGCGCCGGGATTTCTCAGGGTCTGCCCTTCAGCAAGATTGGAGCAGAGCTTGGAAAAGACCCGGGAACCATCTCTAAGGAAGTCAAGCTGCATAGGACGGCAATCGAAACCGGCTCCTACGGTCGTGGCTTCAACCCCTGCATCCATCGCAACGACTGTGAAAAGACATATGTTTGCAAGAACTGCTACAGCAACGGAAGAAAGTGCCGTTTCTGCAAGGAGTGCATCAAGCACTGCGAAGATTTCGAGGAAGATGAATGCCCCAGGCTGTCTAAACCGCCTTACGTTTGCAATGGCTGTAAAGACAGGCAGAAATGCACCTTGAGGAAGTTCGTGTATAGCCCTGTCCGCGCGGACAATGCGTACAAGACGACGCTTTCCGAAAACAGGAAGGGCTTCGCAATCGACCCAGAAGAACTGGAGCGCATCAATCAAATCATTTCTCCGCTCGTAAAGAACGGCCAGTCCATCCACCATATCTGCATGAGCAATTCAGACGAGCTTATGTGCAGCGAGAAGACGCTCTACAATCTCCTGAATGCCGGTATGTTTGATGCCGATAAGATGGATTGTCCCCGCATCGTAAGGATGCGTCCGAGGAAGAAGGAACCTAACATCAAGATTGATAGGAACTGCTACAAAGGCCGCACCTACGCCGACTTTCAGCAGTTTATGTCGGATAACCCCGATGTTCCGTTCGTTCAGATAGATTCCGTCATCGGACGCAAGGGCGGCAAGGTTTTATTGACCGTCTTCTTCCCGACCTGCAACTTCCTTCTTGCATTCCTTCGCGACCACAACACCGCGAGGTCTGTTCTCAATGTATTCAACGACCTCTATACTCTGCTTGGACGCGAAACCTACTGTCGTCTGTTTCCAGTCATCCTCACCGACCGCGGCAGCGAAATCAGCGACCCTGTCCCCATTGAGAAGGACAAGGATGGTGAGCTTCGCAGCCTCGTCTTCTACTGCAACCCCAGCGCACCCTATCAAAAGGGCGGCATTGAAGTCGCCCACGAGCTTGTCCGCCGCATTCTGCCGAAGGGTACAAGCTTTGATAATCTCCAGCAGGAGGATATTGACCTGATGCTTTCTCATATCAATTCCTATAAACGCGAAAAACTGAACAGCCGGTCCGCCAACCAACTGTTCAGCTTTCTCTATGGGGATGATATTCTGCTGAAGCTCAATATCCGCGAAATCGAGCCGAACGACATCGTTCTCGCTCCGAAGCTGCTGAAGAAGTAATCCTATCAAAATCACCCGCAATTTCAGACGTCGAACATATGGCCTTCCAGGGGTGGAATTTACCTTTACAAAAAAGTAAACGGCAATTTCACCTCCGGGGGCTTTTTGTCTTTTCCCTCAATCTCACTTTATCTAATATTGATTTTACCACATTTTACATGGTTGTAAAGAGGTTCAGCGAAAGTTTGTAAGGTTAATTTCCACATTTCACGAACGCTCCCTGAATTTAATCTTACAAACCGGAAGTTACCTTTGCAAGTGAGCAAAATATAGCAGATATTCCGTCGAACGGCGGCGAGGGGAGAAGTTTCGATGGACAAGCCCCGGTGCGTTTGCTATACTGAGAGCAGAATTTCCGCCCTTGCCGGCGCGCTCCGGTGAGGAGAGAGGAGCCGAGACTATGCCGCACATCATCGAAGTGACCGACCTAACTGTGCCGGAGCTGGACGTTTACGCCCGCCTGACCGAGGCGCAGCTGCGAAACCGCCTGGAGCCGGACAAGGGCGTTTTCATCGCCGAAAGCCCCAAGGTCATTGCCACTGCGCTCGACGCGGGCTATGAGCCGCTCTCGCTTTTGATGGAGCGGCGGCACATCGAGGGCGACGCGCAGCCCATTCTCGTGCGCTGCGGAGAGATCCCGGTCTACACGGCGGAGCGTGAGACGCTCGCGCGGCTGACAGGCTATGAACTCACGCGCGGAGTGCTGTGCGCCATGCGCCGGCCAAGGCTCCCGAGCGCGGAAGAGGTCTGCGCGAGGGCGCGGCGCGTAGCGGTGCTCGAGGGCATCGTGGACCACACGAATGTGGGCGCGATCTTCCGCTCAGCGGCGGCGCTCGGCATCGACGCGGTTCTGGTGACACCGACCTGCTGCGACCCCTTCTACCGCCGCGCGGTGCGCGTGAGCATGGGCACGGTCTTTCAGGTGCCGTGGGCGCACATCGGCGAGGATGCCGCCGACTGGCCGCAAAAGGGCGTCGAGCGTCTGCGCGCGCTCGGCTTTCGTACTGCGGCGATGGCGCTGACGGACGACTCCGTAAGCATTGACGATACGCGGCTCGCTGCCGAGCCACGGCTGGCCATCGTGCTCGGCACGGAGGGCGACGGCCTTTCGCCGCGTACCATTGCCGCGTGCGACTACACGGTGAAGATCCCCATGGCGCACGGCGTGGATTCGCTCAACGTGGCGGCGGCGAGCGCCGTGGCGTTCTGGCAGCTTCGGGCAAAATGAGAAGCGAAGCCTATAGGAAAACGCTCCGGCCGAAAATCGGTCGGAGCGTTTTTATCGTCGGAGACGGCGCGGAGCCTTGCGCTCAGGCGGCCTTCCTGCTCTGCACGGAGCGGATGACCAGCAGCGTGCCGATGACCATGACCACGCCGATGGCGAGGCTGATGACCACATTGCGGATGAACGCCGCAAGGATGTAGTTCACGAAGCAGATGGCCGCGACCGTGACGGCGTAGGGGATCTGCGTGGAAACGTGGTCGATGTGGCTGCAGTTCGCGCCCGCGGACGCCATGATGGTGGTGTCGGAGATGGGGGAGCAGTGGTCGCCGCACACCGCGCCGGCGAGGCAGGCGGAAATGCCCATGATCTGCAGGTCGGGAGCCGCGTTAAAGATGGGCAGCACGATGGGGATGAGGATGCCGAAAGTGCCCCAGCTTGTGCCGGTGGCGAAAGCCAGCAGGCAGGCGACGACGAAGATGATGGCGGGCAGCAGCATGAACAGGCCCTCGGCGGCGTGCTTCATCAGGCCCTCAACGTAATCGGCGGCGCCGAGCAGGCCGGTCATGCTCTTGAGGGAAACGGCAAAGGTCAGGATCAGGATGGCGGGGACCATGGCGTTGAAACCCTTGGTCATGCAGCCCATGGCATCCTTGAAGGTGATGACGCGGCGCGCGCAGAGGTAGATGATGGAGAGCACGAGCGCGATGGTAGCGCCCCAGGGCAGACCGACAAAGGCGTCGGTATCACCGAACGCGCCGACAAAGTCGCCCGCGTTGGTCTCGGGATCCCAGAAGCCGCCGACGTAGATCAGACCGATGACGCAGAAGATGATGAGCAGGATGATGGGAATGAGCATATCCCACATATTCGCGCGGGAGGAGCCCTCCTCGTGCTCGTCGCTCAGCGCGCCGAGGTCGCCGGTCTGGGCGGCCTTGAGCTCCGCCGCGGCCATGGGACCGTAGTCCACGCCGAGAATGACCATGGAGATGACGAACACGATGGTGAGCAGGGAATAGAAGTTATAGGGGATGGCTTCGATGAAAAGCTGGATGCCGGACACGCCGGTGTCGAGCTTTGCGGCGACGCCGGAGACGGCGGCCGCCCACGAGGAGATCGGCGCGATCATGCAGATCGGCGCGGCGGTGGCGTCAATGAGGTAGGCGAGCTTCACGCGGGAGATCTTCTGGCTGTCGGTCACGGGCGTCATAACGGAGCCGACGGTGAGGCAGTTGAAATAGTCGTCGATGAAGATCAGCACGCCGAGGGCGAAGGTGGCGAGCAGCGCACCGGCCTTGGAGTGAATGTGGCTCGCGGCCCAGCGGCCGAACGCGGCGGAGCCGCCGGTGGCGTTGACGAGCGCGACCATCACGCCGAGGATCACGAGGAAGAGGAAGATGCCGGCGTTATCGGCGATGGCGGCGGTCAAGCCGTCGTTGATGATGGTGTCGAGCGCGCCGATGGGGCTGAAGTCCGTGGCGAGCAGGGCGCCGACGACGATGCCGATGAAGAGAGAGGAGTAGGTCTCCTTCGTCAGCAGGGCAAGGCCGATGGCGACGATCGGGGGAACGAGGGACCAGAAGGTGTTGACAAACATGAGGGATTCTCCTTTCGTGCGTCTGCACAAAAAATTTAAGTCATGATGCTTCCATCATGACTTAAACACAACACCTTTTGCAAATTCGCTTACCGGTCGTATTCCGATCATGACAGCTCTCCGCCTTTCGGCGACAGTCCGACGGATGTTATCCCCCGGCCCGGTGAACGCACGCACAGGAATCCGTGTGTCCCCTCGGCGGCCGCCCCTTTCGCTCTCCGGTTCCTGCCGGTCATGCAGAGCTACTGATGTTGGCCGCGCCTCTATCAAGACTTATTAAAAACAAGGACAGTATACACCCTCACCGCGTTTTGTCAAGAGAAAATGTAAAATTTTTGTGTCTTTTTTTGGCTATTCCGCGAATTCTGCGGCATTCGGCGGGCTTCAGCTCCGCGGTCCCACGCAGAAGCCGCGCGCAATACAGCGCCCCAGCATCTGCACAAAGGTCACATGGCCCACGTCCTCGCCCGCGAGGATGGACAGCTCGGCGACCGTGTTCCCCGCCGCATCGCGCACCGTGAGCTGCCCGAGCGCGTCGCCCGCGTATACCGGCGCGGCGACGCTTTCCGCCAGCGTGACCTCCTTCGTCAGACCGTTTGCGAGCGCCTTTTCCACCAGCAGGGTGTTCTCGCTCGTGAGCACCGGCTGCACCGTGTCGCGCACGCCGAGCGTCACCGGTACAGGCGGCAGCACCTCGTCGGGCGTGACGGTCACGAGCGACCAGGTCGAAAAGCCGTAGTTGAGCAGGCTCTTGGCGTCGGAGAAGCGCTCGTCGCTCGTCTTGCCCTTGAGCACGACCGCGATGAGCTCCATGCCGTTTTTCTCTGCCGTCGCGCTTAGGCAATAGCCCGCCGAGCCGGTCGAACCGGTCTTGAGGCCGGTCGCGCCGTCGTAGAAGCGGATGAGCTTGTTTGTATTTACGAGCATGGATTCTCCGTCGCGCAGGGAGTCCATCCAAACGGTCGTGAATTGCCGAATGTCGGGGTGCCCGAGGATCAGCTCACGCGACATGAGCGCGATGTCATAGGCGCTCGTGAGATGCCCCTCGGCGGGCAGGCCCGTGCAGTTGACGAAGTGCGTGTCGTTCATGCCGAGCTCCTGCGCCCGTGCGTTCATGCGCTCCACAAAGGCGTCCTCGCTGCCGGCAAGGTGTTCGGCG
This sequence comes from uncultured Oscillospiraceae bacterium, assembly GCA_937915075.1. Classification (GTDB taxonomy): domain Bacteria; phylum Bacillota; class Clostridia; order Oscillospirales; family Oscillospiraceae; genus Hominicoprocola. The sequence continues at coordinate 6,576 of CALDMA010000135.1, read as the reverse complement.
AGCGCCACCGCCGCGTCGTTGCCCGAGACGATGCACACGGCCTTGAGCAGGTCGCGCACCGTCATCTGCTCGTTCTCCTTGAGCCAGATCTGGCTGCCGCCCATGCCCGCCGCGTGCGCCGAGCCCGTTACCACGTCGTCGTAGGAGAGCGCGCCGGAGTCGATGGCCTCCATCACCAGCAGCAGCGTCATGATCTTCGTTACGCTCGCCGGCTCGCGCGGCGTGTGTTCATCCTGCGCAAAGAGCACGGTGCCGGTCTGCTTTTCCATCAGCAGCGCGCTCGGACAGCTCACCGCCGGCCCCACCGCCGCGGCGCTGACGCACAGGGCAAAGGCTGCCAGCAGAGAAAATACCGTTCGTTTCATGGGATGCACTCCTTTTTATGTCCTTTGCCCCATCCTATGCCGCCCGCCGGGGGCATATACGGAAAACTGTGCCGACAGGCAAATTTCGCCTTGCATTGCGCGGGGAAGTCTGCTATAATAGCTTCACTTTGCAGGGTTAGTACATCGGTAGTGCATCGGCTTCCCAAGCCGAGAAGGCGGGTTCGATTCCCGTACCCTGCTCCAAAAAAGAGACGGTTTGCTATGCAAACCGTCTCTTTTTTGGGATCCCGCGCCGGGAATTAAAATGTTCGGGCGAAGTGGATTCGCCCTCCGCCAAGGCTTTGCTGTGCAAAACGCTTGTGGCGGCGCACTCGCGCCGACAGACGAAAACACGCGAGGCGGCTTGCATCACAAGCCGCCTCTTTTTCACTTAAAGTACGCCACCAGCAGGTCGACGCAGGCACCGTAGCTCTTGACGCCGATGGTGCCGTAGCTCTTGAGAAAGCCGTCGTAGACGGCGCCGGAGACCGTGTCGACCGGCCCCTCGAACTGCGCCCAGTAGGCGCTGGAAGCGCGCAGGTCGGCGACTACACGCTCGTCAAGCGTTTCGCGCACAGCGCGCCAGCGCTCCGCGTCAGCGGAATAGAGCGCGTTGGCAAGGTAGATGTAGCCCGACAGCGCGCCCGCGTAGCGGTAGGCGGCATCGCCGCAGCGCAGCGACGCGAGCACCGCGAGAAAATTGCATTCCTGCTCGCTCGCGATGCCGCGGCGGTGGGAGAGCTCGTGCGCGACGGTGGTGGGCAGCGTTGCGGCGGGGAAATCGACGTTCACATTGCACTCGCCCGTAAACGGGAAGTAGAAGCCGGTGAAGCCCATCGCGCTCATCACGTGGGAAAAGCGCATGGCCTTGGGCGGCACATCGGTCATTTCGAGGAACGGGAATTCCTCATAAAGATTTTCGTAGATCTTCGGCGCGTAGGCGAGGATTGCCGCGCGGTCGCCGGCAAAGGCGTCGTCAGCGCCGCGGGGAACATCTCCGGCGTATTCGTTCACCAGCGCGGCGAACTGCCGTGTCACGCGCTCGAGATCGTCGACGGCGACCAGCTCGACGGCGAGGCCGCTTTTGTCGGTGAAGCTGTCGGCGTAGTAATTCGCGCCCCAGAGCAGGCAGAAAAGGACATAAACCGTCATAATGACGTTGACCAGGCCCAGCATGAGCGCATAGACCGTGCCGCCCCTGCGGCGGCTTTGCACGACGGCGCGCACGCCCAGCACGAGAAAGGCGAGGAAGCCGAGCGCCGCGAGGACGTACAGACTCTCCGCAACAGAGAAGGGCACGCGCTCGCAGAGATGCCCGACCGCGCGCCGCAGCGGATTCGTGAAGCCGTCCGTCAGGGCGTTCATGGCGGCGCGGCTGCGCCGCGCGAACAGGAAGACCGCCAGTAGCGCGAGGTCCGTGAGCAGCCAGAGATGCAGTTTTTTGTAACGGGAAAACAATGCTTTCATCGTGTCAGTCGGCGGCGGAGAGCAGCTCGCGCGTGTAGGCGTGCTGCGGGTGGTCGAAAAGCTCCTGCACCGTGTTCTGCTCCACGATGCGGCCGTCCTTCATCACCATCACGCGGTCGCAGAGCTGATAGACCACGTTGAGGTCGTGTGAAATAAAGAGGAATGAGATGCCCAGCTCGTCGCACACCGAGCGCATGAGCTCCAGGATCTGCCGCTGGATGGTCACGTCGAGCGCGCTGACCGGCTCGTCTGCAATGATGAGCCGCGGCTTTTGGATGAGCGCTACCCCGATGGAAACGCGCTGGCGCTGCCCGCCGGAAAGCTCGTTCGGCTTGTGCGTCAGGCACTCGGCGGGAAGGCCGACCTTTTCGGCGATCTCCGCAACGCGGCGGCGCCGCTCGGCGGCGTCGTACTTGCCATAGATGCGCAGCGGCTCCTCTAAGCTCCAACCGACGGTATAGGCGGGATTGAGCGAGGAGTATGGGTCCTGAAAGATCATCTGCGGGCGCTTGGTGTAGTGGATGATCTCGCCCGTGTGGGTCTTGACCAAACCGAGGATATTTTTCACCAGCGTCGTTTTGCCGGTGCCGCTTTCGCCCACAAGCCCCAAAATTTCGCCGCGGCGGAGCGTGAAGCTCACATCGTGCAGCACGGTATGGTCGTGCCGCCGCCCGCGCTCATCGGTGTCGCGGTACCAGCTTGTAAGGCTTTTGACTTCTAAAACAAGGTCGTCCATGGCGTTAACCTCTGCGCACGCGGCGCGGGATGGCGTTGATAAGCTCGGCGGTGTAGGGGTGCTGCGGCGCGGTGAAAAGCTGCTCGGGCGTGCCCTCCTCAACGACGTGACCGCGCTGCATCACGGCGACGCGCGAGCAGATGCGCCGCACGACCTGCAAATTGTGCGAGATGAGCAGCATCGAGATGCCGCGCTCCCGGTTGAGCCGGCGGAGCAGGGCGAGGATCTGTGCCTGCACGGTCACATCGAGCGCGGTGGTCGGCTCGTCGAGCAGCAGCAGATGCGGATCGGTGACGATGGCCGCGGCGATCATCACGCGCTGGAGCTGCCCGCCGGAGCACTCGTGCGGGTACTTGCGGTAGATATCCTCCGGCGCGGGGAGGTCCACATCGCGCAGCGCCTCGAGCGCACGCGCGCGGCGCTGCTCCTTCGTCAGCTGCGTGTGGACAGCCAGCGCCTCCTCGACCTGTGGGCCGATGCGCATGAGCGGGTCCATCGCGGTCATCGGCTCCTGAAAGACGACGCCGATCTCGCGGCCCTGGATGGCGCGCAGCTCCGCGCGGGGCAGGCGCAGGATATCGCGCCCGTCGAAGCGCACCTCGCCGGAAAGCGTGACCTTTTTGCGCTCGATGAGACCCGAAAGCGTCATGGCGGTCACGGTCTTGCCGCTGCCGCTCTCGCCCACGAGCCCGACGACCTCGCCGTCGCGGATGGTCAGGTCGATGCCCGCCACGGCCTCGCGCGAGGCGCCGTGAAAGCGGACGTGCAGATCGTGGATCTCGACCATGGGACATCTCCTTTCCGAAAAATCAGTTCTCGCCGCGCTGCAGGCCCTCGCCGATCAGGCTCACGCCGAGGATGAGCAGCACGATGACCGCGCCCGTGCCGAGCGCGTACCACGGCGCGGAGTCAAGCATACTCTGCGACTCCGAGAGCATATAGCCGAGGCTCGCCTCATCGGGCGAAACGCCGATGGAGAGGTAGCTCATCGCCGCCTCGGCGAGCACGGCGTTGTTGAAGCCGATGGTGATGGCGGAGACGAGCGTGTGCCAGATGTTCGGCAGAATGTGAACGAAGAGAATGCGCGCGGTGGACGCGCCCATCAGCTCCGCCGAATGGACGTAGTTCTGCGTGCGCGCGCGGGCGAACTCGCTGCGCACGATACGCGCATAGCTGGGGATAAAGACGATGCCGAGCGCGAGCGTCATGTGCTCCCGCCCGCCGCCGAGCAGGCTCACGAGCACGAGCAGGATCAGGATGCTCGGAAACGACGCGAGCGCGTCGTTCAGCCGCATGAGCACCTCGTCCACCCAGCCGCCGTACCAGCCGGTCAGCGCGCCGACGAGCGTTCCGACCACGGTGCCGATGGCGACGGTGCCGAGCGCGATGAGCAGCGTATCGCCCGCGCCGACCATGACGCGGCTCAAAATGTCGCGCCCGAACTTGTCCGTGCCCATCGGATGCGCGGCGGACGGCGGCAGCAGGCGTGAAAAGTCCATGGCGTTGGGGGAGTAGGGCGTCCAGAAAAGGCCGAGGACGATGAAGCCGACGACCAGCGCCGTGAGCACAAGGCCCACGCGCAGAAAGGTGTTTTTCCTCATGCCGCACCTCCCGCTCCGGAGCCGAGCCGCGGGTCGATGCGCCGCGCGAGCAGATCGGCGATGAGATTGCAGAGGATAACGGCGAAGGCAAGCAGCACGACGATGGCGCGTGCGACCGGCTCGTCGCGTCCCTCGATGGAAGTCAGCAGCAGCCGCCCAAGGCCGGGAACGGCGAACACCTGCTCGATGACGACGCTGCCCGCGAGCAGGTCGGCGACTGTCATGGCGAGAAAAGTCACCAGCGGCACGAGCGTGTTTTTCAGCACATGGCGGTAGAGGATGCCGCTGCGCGAGCGCCCGCGGCTCATGGAGGTGCGGACGTAGTCGCGCTGCGCCTCGTCTAAGATCGACGTGCGCAGGAGCTTGACCGTCATGGCGATGCGCGGCAGCGCGACGGCGAGTGCGGGAAAGAAGAGATAGCCGATGTAATGCCCCGCGCCGCCCGCCGGGAACGCGCCTGCGATAAAGAGGTGCAGCACAAGGCCGAAGAGATAGGTGAAGAGGATGCCGGTGAAAAACGGCGGCACCGCCATCACGACCTGATTGATCACGGTCAGCGCGCGGTCGAGCCAGCCGCCGGCGTATTTGGCCGACAGCACGCCGAGCGGAATGGAGACCGCCACGATGAGCGCGAACGCGAGCGCCGTGAGCGTCAGCGTGGGCCCCAGCCGCTGCGCGATGAGCGAGCTTACGCTCTGCCCATAGCGGTACGAGGTGCCGAGGTCGCCGCGCAGCGCATCCCACAGACAGCGGCCGTAGCGCACGAGAAGCGGGTCGTTCAGCCCCAGCTCGATGCGCAGGGCTTCGAGCCGTTCGGGTGTGGCCTCCGTGCCGAGCAGGCGCGTCGCCGCATCGCCGGAGAGGAGGGAGAAGGCAACGAAGGTCAAAAACGAGACGATCACCATCGTCAGCAGCATCGTTGCGAGTTTTTTCGCTGTGTAACGCATGGTGTTCGCCTCGCTTTGTCGGTCAGGGCGTCTGCCCTCGGATTTTCGTCAAGTGTAAGTCACGGTGCTCAGGTCGATGGCGTAGAGCGGGTAGAAGCGGTAGCCGCTGAGACCCTTACGCACGGCGACGAGGTCCGCGAGATCCTGAATGTAAACGTTCGCGGCGGTCTCGGCCAGAATTTCCTCGCAGCGGAGATATTGGGCGGTCGCTTCCTCGTCGGTCGAGGCGCGGATAGCGGCGGCAAAGGCTTCATCGTATTCCGCATTGGAATAATTTGTGAAATTATTACTCGCCGTAGAGGTAAAGCGTTCGAGCATGGCGCGGGCGGTCAGGGTGCTGGCGTCCACGCCGACGACGGTGGCCTGATACCGGCGGCCGGAATAGACGTTCTCCAGCCAGCTTGCCCACTCAACGGGGTCGATGGTCACGTTCACGCCGATGGCGCGAAGCTGCTCGGCGACGACCTGCGCGGTGTCCATGTGCGGCTGGTAGTTGCTGGGAACGGTGATGGTGAGGTCAAAGCCGTTGGGATAGCCCGCCTCGGCAAGCATCGCCTTGGCCTTTTCCGTGTCATGCGGATAGAGGTCAGCCAGCTCCGGCAGGAAGTATTTGCGGAAGTTGGGATACATGCTGCTGCCGACCGCCGTGCCGTGACCGTCGGCCACCACGTCAAAGACCTGCTCGCGGTCGAGCGCATAGCACAGCGCCTTGCGCACCGTTTCGTTCGCAAGCGGCTCGTAGGCGTGGTTGAGATACACGGCCTGCACGAGATTCATGGTGCCCTCGAGGATGTCGAAGCTCTCGGTGAGCTGGTTTGCCTGCGTGGCGGTCAGGTGAGCACAGATGTCCACCGCGCCGCTCTTGAGCGCCATGACCAGCGCCTCGGCATTCTCATAAATCTGATAGGTGACCTTGTCCACCTTCGCGCCCTCGCCCCAGTAGTCGTTGAAGCGCTCCAGCACAAGATTCTGCTGCGCGGCGCGGGAGACATACTTGAACGGGCCGGTGCCGACCGGGTCCGCGCCGTCGGCGTGGTTCTCCGGTGTGATGGCCAGCGTCATGTAGGAGAGAAAATCGCTGTCGGCGGCCTTGAGCACGACGGAGACATAGTCGCCGCCGATGTCGATGGTGTCGATGTTATCCAGTGCCTTCCAGCTGCCGGACTGCATAGCCTTGTCGATCGACCATGCGACATCCATCGCCGTGACATCGCTGCCGTCGTGGAACTTCACGCCCGGGCGGAGGTGGAAGGTGTAGGTGAGCTGATCGTCGGAGACCTCCCAGCGCTCGGCGACGGCGGGAACAAGGTTGCCGTCCGCGTCGGGCTTGACGAGGCCCTCAAACACATTGAACAGCACCTCGCGGTTCGCGGCGGTAACGGAGGCGTAGGGGTCAAGACTGTTTTCCAGGTCCTGCGCGATGCCGACGACGATCTCGTTCGCCGCCCGCCGCGCGTCAG
>CALDMA010000134.1 GCA_937915075.1 uncultured Oscillospiraceae bacterium | reverse complement strand
TTCCACTTGAATAGAATCAGCGACTCTATTCTATCCTCATAACCCAGTAGACATTCTCCCTCACAGAAGCAGTACTCGCCGGTTTGCGCTCGGTCAAGGAAGTCGCTTGCAACCATTAAAAACGCTTGATCAGATAGACTAAATTGATCTGCAGTATACTGACTTACCCATAGCTTGGAACCAGATGTTTCACTTAAAAGGCGGGACCTGAGCATTCGATCCTGGCTCTGACGTCGGTGATTAAACATCGTCCCCATATTATCATCAACACACACAAACACATTCATTGTCTAATTCGCCCTCCACTATGATAGTGCATTTTATCACATTATTTATGAAATGGCAACTTCTCAATAGTGCATAATGTCCTCATCAAGTCAACCTCTGACTTGTTTAGCAATTTCTCAACTTCTATCACATATGTTCCGCGAGCATAAGAAAAAACTAAACCAAGCAAGAATCATATTTCAATAAACTGACCAGTATTGCGGTCAGTATTTCAACTCATTGTACCTTAAAATTAATGTTATTGCAACTGATACAGGTCAATGAGGAGTTTTGCTTATGGAACAGAAGATCCGCCGTGACCGCAACATGGGTGCAAATCTTAGGCGTTTGCGGGATCAATATGGCATTTCTCAAGAAAAGCTTTGTATTGAGCTACAGCGACTGGGCTGCGATATTGCACGATCCACATATGAAAAATACGAATCAGGTGAATTGAATATCAGAGCAAGCGTTATCATTGCATTGCGTAAGTTTTATAGTTGCAGCTATGATGAATTTTTTATTGGCTTGGAATAGAAACGGGTGCAGCATGTATTTCACGCTGCGCGCGTTTCTTTTTCTAATCCTTGGGGATTCCTTATTGGGCATAGCATAGCAAGAGCTTTGTCCAATAATACGGACAAGGTTCCTTCTGAACAACAAAAGAAGTGGAGCGTCCCATACAGGTGCTCCACTTCATAGATTATGATGATGGAATCTATTGATTTATGCACTGTGGCTTACAGTTTTGTACCGCCAGTGATGTTCACGCCGATGCCGTTGACCTCTACGCCATCGTCAGCGGGGATAAGCAGGTACTTTCGACCGTCGATAACACGCGCCTCGATCATGTAGCTGTTCTCCGGCGCAACAGAGATCTTGACCTCCGGCGTCGTGATCTCAAACTTCTTGCTCTCGATGATATTATTCGGATTCAGCACGGCGTTCTCGCCATACTGTTCGTCGCACTCGCGCTGGAAGGTCTTAATCTGCTCGTCGGTAATGCCACTATTGGCAAGTATTCCACCTACATCGCCTGCCGTCAACTCCAGCGGCTCGGGATCGCGGCTTTCTTTGTGTTCCTCAATGCGTGCTCGAATCTGCTCATGCACAGACTGCACCACGTCGTAGCTGCAATCCTTGTCGAGTGCATCGGCAAGTGCGGAACCGAAAACGTTCTTCTGTTCCTCGGCAGACATTGGCGGCTCAACATGGAACAAAGCGTCAATGACCTCCTGATGGATCTCTGCTGCATTCTTGGAGTAAAAGAGCACGTTATAGATATTCGCTGATCGGTTGTCGAACGCGGGATAGAGGAATCCGAGTTCGGGCGAGGTGGCGATGTAGCCGGTGGAACTTGAGTGGAATTCGCTCTGGTCGAGGTCGTAGCGCAACTCGAGCGTTGGCGCCTTAACCGGGCAGATGGAACAAACGAAGTACTTGAAGACCTCGCTCGACGCGTCGGGCTGAAGCTCGTCATCCTTGCTGCGGTGCGGCACATCATAGGCATCGGATGCAAGTAGGATGAGATAGTTCGTTTCACCCATATCGATGCTCTCAATGATCTTGCGACAGAGCGCCTCGCGTGATGCAGGATCCTTTAGCTCCGTCTGGCGTAGTGTCTGCAAAAGCCGATGTTCATCGCTATCAGCCACCTGCTGCGTAGAGAATACCACGTCAATGAGGTTTTTGCCGAGTGCACCAGATAGAGCTTTCTTGAGAAGCCCCAGATACATCTCCTGCTCCTCCTGCCGCATGAGGCCCATTGAGGCGTCCACCCATGAGATGATCTCGCGGTTGGAGTTGACGTAGCAGCCGTAAATGTGGCTAAAGTTGTTCTTATCAAGCCGGAAGCGCCGGCGCAGTTCGTTGAGTTCCTTTTGATTCATAGTCGATCCTTTCCCATTGCGATTGTTACGACGGAGATTGTAACACAGTCATACAATAACACATCCGGTTAGCCAAAATCAATCTGATCCATTGCAGGTCATGGTTAAGCATATTTTGTCGTTTAATAATCGCAGAATATAGATGAAGGCGGTACTCTCATCATGAGTACCGCCTTCGTTACAAAGATAACTCACATGGATTACTGGTACTTGTAGTGCCAGACGCGATCCTTATAGTAGTCATCACTGGCGACAGTCTTTCTGACCAATTGCCAGGCGCCATTTCCTTGGGGGATAAACAGTTCAATCGTATCGGTGCACCAGATGGCATAATCATTTCCCGCATCCGCTACGGCACGAACAATAGTGTCAGAATAGGGCTGGTTTCCGATGGACTTGATGTCTCTCACATTTATCCCATTCGCTCCATCCTCGTCATAGGCGGCAAAGCTCCCCGTATCGGTGTCGAACTGGTACAGGCCAGAGACCGTGGTGACCCAGAACTTGTTCTCCTGTCCATAGACAGGATAGAGGTCGTGGCCGCCACTCGTGGGTAAATCAAAGGTCAGCTCTGCCTGCTGTTCCAGTTCAGGCATTGCTTGCGTACCTGTCAGTTTGTAGGCAGTCAGCTGCGAACCACCCAAGGCCCAGAGCACCTCCAGATCGGGATCCCATAGCAGGCCATGGGCGTCCTCAAAGGTGTACTTTTTATAATAACCATCTCCGTCACCCTGCGAGGATGCAAAGACTGTGACAGAGTTACCGGTGCTGCCGGCAACCACCAGGTTTCCGTCCGGCAACAATTCAGTAGCGTGGAGGTTTCCGTCATAGGCGTTGTTCCTGGAATACAGACTCTCTCCGGTCTCATAGTCCACAATTCCCACAAAGCCGCCAGAGGATGTGGTAACCACCACATAGCCACCGTAGTAATCGCTGTAGCGTAGCTTGGCGTCGGAGGCGTTACCGTAAGCGGAGGCGTTGTCGTAGCCGTTGGACACAGTAGGCGTCCACTTCCAAACCACAGAAGAATTATCGTTCCAGTCCTCGCTGGTCTGGTTAAACACTACCAGCTTCTTCTCCCGCTGGTCTACGCCGGCCACTAGCTCAGTCTGTGCGGAGGTAGCTGTGGTAGTTAGTGCGTATCGGTCGTCATCGCTCGTTAGGGGGTAAGAGGCAGCGGTCATCGTAGTCAAAGAGCTATAGATCACCGTGCGCCAGGTAATGTCGGTGGGAAGATCGGACAGGGGCAGAGAGATGTCATATGTACCACTCCCATTGATCACAGTCTGTGCAGAGCGGACCAATTGGCCGTCCGCATCATAAATTCCCACAATTGCGGTGGCCGCGCCCGCATCGCTATCATTGGCATGTACGGTAATGCTGGTGATGGCATCGGCGTTTCTCAAAGCACAGACTCGCTGGCCGTTAACATCCTGCATCGCAACGGCTTCCACAGTATACGGCATGTCAGACTCCGCCGCCCGGTCAACCCTTATAGTGAGTTCCGCCGCCGCTGACTCGCCCAGAAGATACCGGACCTTCATGTCCGAGCGCACCTCCCGGGTGGTATCGGTGATGACATTGCCGCCGAAATCTACCACCCTAAGGTTCTCGTTATCCTCCAGGTTGGATAAAAACTCCGACACAGTAGTATTGTGGGACACGCCGGAAATAACGCCCTCGGCCGCATTGATTTGATAGACTTCGGATGTAATACTCTTTACCAAGGGGATGGTGTACGAAGATGGATACCGGCGAATGCCCGCCTGATTTCCATAGTTTTTCATCTGTAGATCCACATGATCCGCATAGATGTAGACCATCAACACCTGAACCACCTGAGGCTGTGCGGCAGAGAGCCAGCCGCTGTTGTAGCGATTATTATAGTAGCTCAGGGAACCCATGAAACTGGAGGTAAACCCGGTGGCTCGTTTGTCACTATTGGCTTCAATGGATCCATCGGCATTGTAGGCGGTTACTCGCTCGAAAGTGTCCTTCTCAATAAAGGAGCCGCCGTGGTCGTGACCGTAAAGATAAATCAGATTTGGGTAGTTTAGCAGAATTTGCTTTAGCCGTGTATTTGCGCCGTTACTGTCGCTCAGGCCCTTGCTGGCAGCGGTGATGCCCCTGGAATCCTGCAGTGGATAGTGTGCCAAAAAGATAATCAGATCATCATTCGGGATGCTCCTTAGCTTATCCTCTACCCAGTTGATAGAGTTTTCAGTATAGAGATAGCCGCTAATTGCATCATCGCCGTTATAGGGGGTATTCAGGCCGATGTAATGGATGCCGTCAATGTAGTAATAGTACGCCAGCAGATTGGACTGACGCTCTGCGTCCTCATAGAGGACATCGGTGTAGTTCCCCACCCCGTTTCGCATGGTGCTGTCGATATACGCACCGGAATTGTAGGCAGTACCGCCAATTTGGTAATCGTGGTTGCCGTTGACGTAGAGAACTTTGCCATCCTTGCTGGCACCGGACAAAGCCTGTGTTAACTGCTGAACGGCCTTGTTATACACCTTCATGTCCCAGGGTGCCGTGCTGCCGTTGGTGCTGGTCATATCTCCTCCGGATAGGACCATGTCAGGGTCTTCCTTTTCTTTGATGGTTTCCAACGCCTGTCGAGTCACCTGGCGGATGACATCGTCCTGCTTCTCCAGGCCATAATCAATATGCATGTCCGTTAAGGCTGCAATGGTATAGAGCGGGGCCTCACGGTCTTCTTCCTCGTCTTTAATTTGGGGAAGCTTACTTACATCGACAGCATACACATTAAAATAGTTGCTGACTTCCGCCACATCCGCCTCATAGCCCTTTCCGTGGCCGCCGGTAAATCGCAGATTGTATGTGATGCCGTCGATCATATAACTGATTCTGACGCAACCATCGTCTCTCACAGTCAGCGTCAGCTCCTGCTCTGTACCCAGGGTCAGGGCGGCCTCTGTATTATTTCCATCCAAATTGCCTTCCGCGAAATTCAAGAAGGCGTTTTCGCCCTCCACAGAGTAGGCCTTTAGACTGTAACCGTCGCCATATTCCTTTACCTGCCAGATTACGTTCTCATAGACCGTGTTTGCAGTACCATCAAAAGGAGAGGCAATTCGCGCATTGTTCTTATCGTAGCCGTTGCCCAGATTAGAGAGAGCCGGGGAGGATCCGACGCCAAAGCTGGATTGGATATTCGGCATGGAGAAGAGGTACATGCCGCCGGATTCAATATCATTTCCAGAGATTTTCGTGACAACCTGCGGTTCCGTCTCTCCACCGCCCGGTTCTCCACCACTCGGTGTATCATTTTCGAAAGTCACTTCATAGATCATGAAGTCCAGGGAGTTGGTGCCGGTGCCTGCCTGATAGCCGCCGCCGGTGATAGAGGTGAACCGGACATTGTAGTTATCCAGAGAGATTTTAATTGTATCGGTTCCGGTTGGCGTCACGCTAAGTGCCTGCTGAGCACCCAGAGTCAAATCGTGATAGGAATCGCGCTGTGTGATGTTCAGATAGCTGTATTCACCCTGAACGGAATAGGCTTGAAAGCTGTAACCTCCGTTATAGCTTTCGTATTTCCAAATCAGATCAGCGGTGGTCTTTTCTGCTGAGCCATCGTAACTCTCATGATCCAGAATATATGCTGCCGGCTTGGATTCATAGTCATAACTGTTGCGCTTGCTGCTCATAGCGTAGGTTGTGTTTACACTTTTGTGGTCCTCGTGCAGGCATTTTGCACCGTTGTATCGGCAATTGACATTTGCTACAGCCAGAACATAATAGCCTCCGTCTTTCAACTCGGAAGAGGCGATTTGAGTCACAGAAGTAATCTTAGGCGTATCATCTCCCTCACTTGGAGTATCGCCCCGGAAAGTTACTTTATAAATGGCGAAGTTAACAGTATTGGGGCTATTCCCTGCCTCAAATCCGGCGCCGCGTCCGCCTGTAAAGCGGACATTATAGTTGCCCAACGAGATCGTGATGGTCTCTCCGGAAGCAGTAATATTCAGAGACTGTTGGGCGCCCAGCGTAAGGTCAGCTTTGTTTGCTGTCTTGCTCTCACCGTTGACAATGTTCAGATAGTTGTTCGGCCCCTCTGCGGAATATGCCTGAAAACTGTAACCGCCGTTATAGCTTTCGTACTTCCAGACCATGCTTGCCGTGGCGGTATTCACCGTGCCATCGAAGGAAATATGATCGAGAATATAGGGATCCTTGTCACCGTAGGTATAGCCGTTTCGGTCATTGCTCATAGCGAACGTTCCGCCGCTATTACCATGGTTCTGAAGGCAATTGTTCCCACAGTTGATTCCGGACATGGACAGGATGTAGTAGTCGCCATCATGCATGTCAGAAGGATCGATTTTGGTCACACTGACAATTTCCGAAGTATTGTTTCCAGTCTCTGAAGCGGCAAAAGCAGTTGTCCCAAGGGAAAGCGTCAGAACAAGTGCCAAAAGCATCGATGTGATTTGTTTTGATATTTGCCTTATGGTTTTCATTGTGCACCTCATCTCGCCTGATACTCAAAAAATCTTGCCATAACCGCCGCCACCTGGCTGCGTGTTGCCTGTGCCTGTGGCGCAAGCAGTCCGTTTCCTGTTCCTTTGATCAGGCCAACGGCGTTTGCCCAAGCCATGGCGTCCCTGGCATAGGCGGAAACAGATCCGAAGTCAGTATAATTGGACAAATCTGCACGCTGTGTTACATCCAGACCTTGCTGTGCCGCATAGCGATACATAAATGTCGCAAACTGCTCGCGAGTAATTGTGTTATTTCCTCCAAATATCTCCGCACTAAATCCCTTTGAAATTCCATTCTCTGTAGCCCAAGCAACGGCAGAGGCATAATAATCACTCTGGTGAACATCCGCAAAAGGCGCAGCACTATTCGCTGCGGGTGTACCGGCCATTCGGTGTAGTACCGTAACCAATTGGGCACGGGTCATTGGCGCTTCGGGAGAAAACGTCTTTTCGCTGGTCCCAAAGAAAAGACCGTGGCTGGTGACAAAAGCAATGTCCTTTGCAGCCCAGTGTGATTTTGACACATCATCAAAAGTCTTCATTCCCTTTTCGGGCTCGTCTACTTTGCCAGATGTGTTTCCGCCAGTAGAGTTATGTTGCACAGCTAGCGGCTGTGAATAGGCAATCATTCCAGTCTTGTCCCGGATGATCAGGTGGTAATTGTAGACATTAATATTCCCGATTTGAATATTAAGCGCAAGAGAAGACTGCCCATCTGTGTAAACTGTATTCGCATAGATGATATCTTCAGTAGTCGGCGCATTTATTGCAGCGCTTCGAATAATCGCAACAGACAAAAACTGGCTTCTGTCTGTTGTATCAATTTCGGCTATATTGAGTTTAAGCGTTCCACCCTCAATTGATGTGCTGACATTGCTTTCTACCGCCAGGGCACTACAGGATAAGATGCCAACCAATAGGAGAAAAAGCAGTATTGTCCTCCATCTTTTCATAAAACTACCTCCGTTGTTTTCATGCATGGATCCCAGAAGCAATAATTGTCTGTGTATTTTCGTTAAGCGGATCCATCATTTTTGCATCTACTGAATCTGATGCGTTTCCACCTCTATGGTTGACTTCACCTCCGACTTTTCCTTTTTGACTTCATAGGGAACACTTATTTTATAGTGTAATTCGGCTGATCCTTCTACCAGGGCTGTGTAAGTATCCTGTAAAATCCAGTTCGTTCCTTATGAAGTTCATCCGCTGTCTGCGATCATCATTGACTGTGCCGATGCCTTTGCTGCGGTCAACATCATTGTAAGAGCGGATACCTCCACCATACTGCGCTGGTGGATCGCTCCACCTTTTGCTCTATAGAGGCCCTGTTGGACAGCCTGCTGTGCTTTCTGTGAGTGCTATGCGGACTTTCAATTTTTGCTTCCAGCCGACTACCGCTTCTTCAGAGGAATAAGCCATATAGCCTTCATTTGTACATAGTTTGGCACGTTTTTATATCCACCATAGTATTATCTCACACAAAAAAGTACGAACAGCGCGATACGCCCTGCCCGTACTTTTTTGTTATTCATGCTCCGGATTTGTGATGCTCAACCAACTATAGGCTGTTGTCTTCTAATAATTCATTGACTATTGGCACGATGTCTCGCCGACTCTGATCAGGCCATGTTCAGGTAGTTTGTTGCTGACGAATTATTCGTTAGCTACCATTCTTTCTCTCACTAGGTCAGTTTCCCAAGCAATCCTGCTAAGAGCGGCGCTTCCAAATTCATATTTTCTCGGATAATCTTCACCGGTAACGCAGGATTTTCACCACGTTCAACCTCGGTTAAAGTGCCGCTTTTGAAGTGCAAGAAGATGCGA
>CALDMA010000133.1 GCA_937915075.1 uncultured Oscillospiraceae bacterium | reverse complement strand
ACAGCCACCACATGGAGATGGGAGGCTTGTCATGATCATCCGTGCTGAACTCAAACGAAAGCAATCCGAATACGAAGGCGAAGCCTGCGCCGTGGATAAAGTTATCGAGCTACCTGCCCAGCGGTTTCAGCAGTTCAGCCGTGCGCTGCTGGCAGACTACGATTTTATCACAGAAAACAAAAACGCCATCCGGCATGACGGAGACGCCAGACACTGCCTGCTCATCCTCGATGTGGACGGAACGGATGGTTTCCTTGTTGATCCGCAGGGGCATAACTATGCTCGGTACAGCGCTTTTGTTCCGAATGCTCGCAGCCTGCTGACACCGGATATGGCAATCGACCGCAGTTACCTTTCACCGGCAGAGCCTTGGCGCAATGAAAATCGGGATGAAATCCTCCGCATGACGCTGCGCGTCGAGGGAAAGCTGGACTACACCCTCGTCCTCCCCGTTGATGAGGAATACCTCGACGCGGTGAAAAACTATCTCGATATCGATGTTTTCGCGGATGCCATGCTCTGTGATATTCGCTTCAAGGTGCCATACATCGGTGAATTGATCCGCGATACGGATTGCCCTGCCGTGGAGGATTACAACGATTTTGCCGAAGCCTTGGAGGACATCTGGCAGCAGGACGGGCTGCTTCTGACCTACGCCGCAGTGCTGGATGCTGAGAAGCCGGAAACCCTGCATCGTGCTTTAGAACTCCTGCAAGATCTGGACAACTACCAGCGCATCGTAGACACCTACGGCTACGGCCAGCAGCGCTTGCAGGAACGGCTGGGACTGGATGGCGAGAGCATCGCAGAGCTGGAAGGCTACATGGACTTTAAACGCTACGGTGCGGACTGCATGGAGCATGACGGTGTGGTGGAAACGAAGTTTGGTCGGCTGCGCCGCTTGGACCCACCCTTTCCGGAGCAAACGCAGGGACAGCAAATGATATAAGCAAAAGCGGCTCGATTCTAATGGATCGAGCCGCTTGATAGGTAAGCAAACTGGAATTTCTATTTCTGCTGCCATATCATTACATAATCTTTTTCCCCAGTAGCTTCATCCGATCCCTCGTACTGAATTTCAAATCCCTCTCTCCGGTAAAAAGATATTGCCCGCGTATTCTGCTTATATACATTTATGGTCATTACGCTTGATTTGGAATGGGATTTTTAGTTGGTCCTGGTAATAGCTTTTTCTCGCAACAATTTTCCCGAACATCCCTTGACAAATCGCGCCATTTAGCATTTAATATTAAGTTGATATTGTCGTGAAAAGCTGTATGTTTATCTGCCGGCGGCCGGCGGACAGATCATGGACCGATCAGGAGCGCAAGAGAGGCACGACATTCGTTGTGCCCCTCTTGTTTTATTTTGCCTCGTGCGGCTTTTCCATAACAAACAGAAAGACGGAAGGACGAAACGTGTATGAACTGGGAGATCGCAACATTTATCGCGTATTTTATTATCCTGCTCGGCGTGGCGCTGGTATTCTACTTCAACGGCACGAACAAAAATTCGGAGGACTTCTTCCTCGGCGGACGCTCCATGGGCCCATGGGTCACCGCCCTGTCCGCGCAGGCGTCCGATATGTCCGCATGGCTGCTGATGGGCCTGCCCGGCTCGATCCTCGCCTTCGGCTTCGGCCAGATGTGGATCGGCATCGGCCTTGCCATCGGTACGGCGGCCAACTGGATCCTGTGCGCCAAGCGCCTGCGCACGTTCTCCAAGGCGGCGAACGATTCCATCACGCTCCCGCAGTACCTGACGAACCGCTTCGCGGTCGATTCCCGTGCGCTGCAGCTCGTGTGCGCACTCATCTTCCTGTTCGCCTACACGATCTATGTGGCCTCCGCGCTGGTGGCGGGCACCTCCGTGTTCACCACGCTCTTCCCGGATGTTTCCCCGAAGATCGCCATGTTTGCCTTCCTGCTCATCATTGTGGCCTATACCTTCTTCGGCGGCTTTGCCGCCGTGTGCTGGACGGATTTCTTCCAGGGCCTTCTGATGATGGCGGCGCTGATGCTGGTGCCCATCGTCGTCTACTTCGGCCACAGCGAGCTGCTTGACCCCACAGCGCTGGAGACGGTCTATGAGTATACCGACGCCGCGACCGGCGCGGTGACGCAGTGCGCCTTCGGCGGCGGCATCTTCAACGCGAGCTGGCAGGACATTGTCAGCGGCCTCGGCTGGGGTCTCGGCTACTTCGGTATGCCGCACATCCTTGTGCGCTTCATGTCCATCGAGAAGCCCTCGATGATCAAGAAGTCCTCTATCGTGGCCATCATCTGGGTCGTCATTTCCCTCTTCTCCGCCGTTATGATCGCCTATTTCGGCCGCATGATCATGGGCGAGGAGCTGCTCACCCACGGCGAACAGAAGCTCGTTTTCATCGCGATGTCCCGCAAGTTCTTCCCCGCCGGCATCTGCGGCCTGCTGCTCGCGGCCATCATCGCCGCGTCCATCTCCACGGCGGATTCCCAGCTGCTCGTCGCCTCCAGCTCCTTCACGGCGGACCTCTATAAGCCCTTCTTCCGCAAGGGCGCAAGCGAGAAGGAAACGCTGTTCGTCGGCCGTGTGCTGGTGCTCGTTCTTTCCCTGATCGCCTTTGCCATCGCCAACTCCAAGGGCAGCGGCGCGCAGGCCATCATGGACATGGTGGAGAATGCCTGGGGCGCCTTCGGCTCCTCCTTCGGCCCCACCATCCTGCTCTCCCTCTTCTGGAAGCGCTTCAACTACAAGGGCGCGGTCGCGGGCGTGGTGTCCGGCTTCGTGGTGGACCTCGGCTGGCTGCTGTCCGGCCTTACCGCCTCCACGGGCGTCTTTGAGATCGTCCCCGGCTTTATCGCGAGTTTTCTTGTGGCGTACCTCGTGGCGAAGTTCACCGAGGCCCCGAACGCGGAGGCTGTTGCGATCTTTGAGCAGGCCACAAAGCCCGACGCGGACTGAGCGAAGCGGTCGGACGCCGGCTGACGGCATACCGATAAGCGAATATAAGAAAAGGGCCGATCCGTTGGATCGGCTCTTTTGTCAGGACTTGAGAAATTCCTGCGGGTCGATGATCTCGCCGTCCTTTGTGACGGAGAAGTGCAGGTGCGGCGCCATGGAAGCCTCGGCGAGCGAGGTCGTGCCGACCGCGCCGATGACCTGTCCGGCGGAGACGTACTGCTCCGGCGCGACGGTCGGAACGCTCTGAAGGTTGGAGTAGGTGGTCTCGTAGCCGCCGTCGTGCGCGATGACGACGGTGGTGCCCATCAGGTCGTCGTCCGCGACGGAGAGCACCGTGCCGGAGCTGGCGGCAAGCACCTGCGTGCCGGCATCCGCCTTGATGTCGATGCCATCGTGCGTGCGCCAGTCGGCGAGCGTCTCGCTGTAGGCGAGCTCCTCCATGCTGAAGGCGGCGACGGTCTCGCCGCTCAGGGGTGAGACGATGAGCCGCGGCGCGACGGGTGTGACCGGCTCGGTGACCTCCGGCTCCTTTTCCGGGATCGTGACCTCCACAACGGACTGCACCGGCTCGGCCGGCTCCTCCGGCTTGACCTCGGGGATGTCCTGGGTGACCGGCTCCGCGGTGATGGGAGTCGTGACCGGCGGCTCGGTCACATTGGTCGGTGTTTTGTCAGCGGAAGAGGGGAGCAGCATCCAATAGCCCGCGACGGCGAGTGCCGTCAATCCGAGGAACAGGGCTATGTATAAGCCCGTCCCGGTCAGGGAATGCCGCGCGGCGCGGCGTTTCGGTTCGTTCATAAGCGTGTCCTTTCTGCCCGCGTGGCGGGCGCTGCGAAATAGAAGAGGCTCTGACGGTATTGTGCGCCGCCGGAGCCTTTTCTAAACCATATTTCTCGGGAAATTTTAAGGCAATAACGCTTTCATTGTGCTGGGCTGCCTTAAGGCAATACCGCGAATGCCGCGCGGCCCGCGTAGCGGGCGTTCCCGCTGAGCGCCTGTTCAATGGCGAGCAGACGGTTGTACTTTGCCGTGCGCTCGCCGCGGCAGGGAGCGCCGGCCTTGATCTGCGCGCAGCCGAGCGCGACCGCGAGATCGGCAATGGTGCTGTCCTCCGTTTCGCCCGAGCGGTGGGATAGGATCGCGGTCCAGCCCGCGGCCTGTGCTGCGCGGACGGCCTCAATGGTCTCCGTGAGCGTGCCGATCTGATTCGGCTTGATGAGCACGGCGTTGGCGAGCTTTTGCTCCACGCCGCGCGCAATGCGCGCGGGGTTCGTGACAAAGGGGTCGTCCCCGACGAGCTGCATCCTTTCACCGAGGGAAGCGTTCAGCGCCCGCCAACCCGCTTCGTCGTCCTCGCCCATGCCGTCCTCGAGCGAGAGGAGCGGGTAGCGCCGCGCAAGCTCCCGCCAATAGGTCAGCAGCTCCTCGCGAGAGAGCGTTTTGCCGCTTTTCGGCAGCCGGTAGCGGTCGGGGCCTGCGTCGTACCACTCGGAAACGGCGGCATCGAGCGCGAGGTACACGTCCGCGCCGGGGCGATAGCCCGCCGCCTCGATGGCGCGACATAGCAGGTCGAGCGCATCCTCGTGACTTGCGAGGCTGGGGGCATAGCCGCCCTCGTCGCCAACGCCGCAATGGCCGACGAGCGAGCCGAGCGCGTGGTAAATTTCCGCGCCCATGCGCAGCGCGTCGCGGAAGGTATCCGCGCCGACGGGAACGAGCATGAACTCCTGAATGTCGAGCGGGTTGCCCGCGTGCGCGCCGCCGTTGAGCACGTTCATCAGCGGCACAGGGAGCGTGCAGGCGTTCTGACCGCCGAGATACCGCCAGAGGGGCTGCCCCTCGCTCGCTGCCGCGGCGCGGGCTGCCGCGAGCGAGACGGAAAGGATGGCGTTTGCGCCGAGCTTCGATTTGTTTTCCGTGCCGTCCAGCTCGCGCATGGCCTGGTCGAGCGGACCCTGCTGCCGCGCGTCAAAGCCCCGCAGCAGCTCGAATAGCTCGTTGTTGACGTGTGCCTGCGCGTGCAGAACGCCCTTGCCGCCGTAACGCGCATGGTCGCCGTCGCGCAGCTCGACGGCCTCGTGCGCGCCGGTCGAAGCGCCGGACGGCACGGCGGCGACACCGAGCGAGCCGTCCTCCAGCCTTACCTCCGTTTCCAGCGTGGGGTTGCCGCGCGAATCCAGGATCTCGCGGGCGTGAATGTGTACGATGGAGCGGTTCATCGCATGACCTCCTAAAAAATCAGCCATACCGAAGTATGGCTGATTTTGAGAAGTCTTATGCGCTCAGCGGAGGATAAGGCTTTGACCGTCCATCTCCGCAGGCTTTTCGAGACCCATCACGTCGAGAATGGTGGGAGCGATGTCGGCGAGCCGGCCCTCGCGCAGCTCGTTGCCCGCGCCGCAGAGAATAAAGGGAACGGGATTCGTGGTGTGCGCGGTCATGGGGCTCACGCCGTCGCTTTGCAGCATCTGCTCGGCGTTGCCGTGGTCGGCGGTGATCATGGCAATGCCGCCCATCTTGAGTGTCGCGTCCACGACCCTGCCGACGCACTCGTCCACGGTCTCGACGGCCTTGACGGCGGCGTCGTAGTTGCCGGTGTGGCCGACCATGTCGCAGTTGGCGAAATTGAGAATGATGACGTCATACGCGCCGGACTCGATGCGCTCGACGCACTTTTCCGTGACCTCGTAGGCGCTCATCTCGGGCTGGAGGTCGTAGGTCGCGACCTTGGGGGAGGCGACAAGCACGCGGTCCTCGCCGGGGTAGGGCGCCTCGACGCCGCCGTTGAAGAAGAACGTGACATGGGCGTACTTTTCGGTCTCCGCGATGCGCAGCTGCGTCAGGCCGAGCTTGCTGAGGTATTCGCCGAGGCCGTTATGGATCGTGATGCGCGGAAACGCGACGAGCACGTTCGGCATTGTGGCGTCGTACTCGGTGTTGCAGACGTAGGTGACGGGGAAATACTCGCGCTGGAAGCCGTCAAACGCGGGATCGACGAACGCGCGGGTGATCTCGCGGGCGCGGTCGGGACGGTAGTTGAAGAAGATGATGGAGTCGTTGTCGGAGATGGTGCCCTCCTTGTCGCAGACGACAGGCTCCACAAATTCATCGGTCACACCGTTCTGATAGGATTCCCGGATGGCGGCGACGGGATCGGGGTTCTGAACGCCCTCGCCGTAGACCATCGCGTCGTAGGCGCGCTCAAGACGGTCCCAGCGCTTGTCGCGGTCCATGGCGTAGTAGCGGCCCATGACGGTCGCGACCTTGCCGACGCCGAGCTCGGCGCACTTTTTCTGCGCCTCGGCGACGAAGTCCGCACCGGAGGTGGGGGAGACGTCGCGCCCGTCGAGGAAGCAGTGCAGATACACGCGCTTGAGGCCCTTGATGCCGGCCATCTTCAAAAGCGCCCAGACGTGCTCCACGGTGGAGTGTACGCCGCCGTTGGAGAGCAGGCCGTAGAGGTGCAGCGCCGTGCCCTTTTCCAGACAGGCATCCATCGCGGCGTTGTAGGCGGGATTTTCAAAGAAGGTGCCGTCCTCAATGGCACGGGAGATGCGCGGCAGGTCCTGAAAGACCACGCGGCCGCCGCCGATGTTGGTGTGGCCGACCTCGCTGTTGCCCATCTGACCGGCGGGCAGACCCACGTCTAAACCGGAAGCGGAGAGCTGCGTATGCGCGTACTCGCCGTTCAGGCGGTCGAGCACAGGCGTGTTCGCGCCGCGCACGGCATTGCCCTTGACCTCATCGCTCAGACCAAAGCCGTCCATAATGATAAGGGTGGTGGGGGTTTTATTCATCGGAAGGACTCCTTTCGCTCAGCCCTGATTGGCTGCGTTGACGATGTCCATGAACTTGCCGGCGTCGAGGGACGCGCCGCCGATCAGGCCGCCGTCAATGTCCTCGTGGCCGAGCAGCTCGGCGGCGTTGGCGGGATTCATCGAGCCGCCGTACTGAATGGTGACGGAGCGGGCGATGCGCGCGCCGTACATGGCGCGGATGGTGGCGCGGATGAAGCCGCAGACCTCGGCGGCCTGCTCGCCGGTGGCGGTCTTGCCGGTGCCGATGGCCCAGATGGGCTCGTAGGCGATGACGCAGCGGCGGATATTCTCCGCGGCTACGCCCGCGAGCGCGGACTTGACCTGCAGGGCGATGAGCTCCATCGTCACGCCCATCTCGCGCTGGTCGAGGCTCTCGCCCACGCAGATGATGGGGTTGAGACCGGCGTTCAGCGCGGCGTGGACCTTCTTGTTGACGATGGCGTCGGTCTCGCCGAACATGGCGCGGCGCTCGCTGTGGCCGACGATGACGTACTTCACGCCCAGGTCGCACAGCATGGCGGCGCTGACCTCGCCGGTGTAAGCGCCGTGATCCTCATAGAAGAGGTTCTGTGCGCCGACGGCCACGCGGCTGTCCTTGAAGGCGCGCACGGCGGCGGAAATGTCTACGCTCGGCACGCAAACGACCACATCGCACCACTTGGTCTTGGGCAGCAGAGCCTTGAAATCGTCCGCGAACTTTTTGGCCTCGGTGGCGGTCTTGTTCATTTTCCAGTTTCCGGCAATGATGGTTTTGCGATATCTGCGATTCATGGTAAATGCTCTCCTAAATATATAAAAATGTTTTCTGAAAACCTTACTTATCCGGCAGGCGACGCCCGGCAGCATCCCCCGCGGGGATGCCCCTGATCGGAACACGCGCTGACGCGCGGCTCCCTGCGCTGTCGCTCGGTCGCGTCGCCGCGCGGGCGGCACGATACCGTTATTTATCCAGCAGACAGGCGACGCCCGGCAGCTCCTTGCCCTCCAGGAACTCAAGCGACGCGCCGCCGCCGGTGGAGATGTGTGTGATCCGGTCGGCGAAGCCGAGCTGCTCGGCTGCCGCCGCGCTGTCGCCGCCGCCGATGATGGTCACGGCGCCGCTCTCGGCGAGCGCCTTGGCCATGGCCTTGGTGCCGTTGGCAAAGGAGGGGAACTCGAAAACGCCCATGGGGCCGTTCCAGACGATGGTGCCCGCGCCGCGCGTCGCCGCGCAGAAGAGCTCGATGGTCTTGGGACCGATGTCCATGCCCATCATGTCGGCGGGAATGTGCATCGTGTCCACCACGACCGGTTCGGCATCGGCGGCGAACTCTTTCGCCGCCACGGTATCCACCGGCAGCAGGAGCTTGACGCCCTTTGCCTTGGCCTTCTCGATCATCTCGAGCGCGTAGGCGCACTTGTCCTCCTCGAGCAGGGACTTGCCGATCTCGCCGCCCTGCGCCTTGGCGAAGGTGTAGGCCATGCCGCCGCCGATGATGACGGTGTCGGCCTTTTCCAGCAGATTGTTGATGACGGCGATCTTATCGCTGACCTTCGCACCGCCGAGCACCGCGACAAACGGACGCTTGGGATCGTCGAGCGCCTTGCCCATGACCTCCAGCTCTCTGGCGACCAGCAGGCCGGAGACGGCGGGGAGGTACGCCGCCACGCCCGCGGTGGGGGCCTC
>CALDMA010000132.1 GCA_937915075.1 uncultured Oscillospiraceae bacterium | reverse complement strand
GCACGTCCAATGTGATGTACTTTTAGGCAAAATAACCCAAAATATTTGGGGAGGAGGAAGATCTGTTGAAATATGGAGTGCATTTCCGCTCGTGGGACGGTTTGTTTTCAATAGACAGGCTGCCTGCTGTTATGGAGCAGGCAAAGTCGATCGGAGCGGAGACGTTTGAGCTGTTTCCGCCGCAATATGTATTTGACGGAGACACAGCGAAGATCAAGGAACTGAGAAGGCGTATCGAGCCTATAGGACTGGAGCTTCTGCTGACCTGCAAGTATCCGGCCAATATGGATATCGCATCAGAAGATCCGGAAGAGCGCAGGGCTGGGATCGAATATATGAAGCAATATATCCGGGGAGCAGCTGAACTTGGAAGCCATGAGATCGGAGGCATTGTGTATTCTGTCTGGCCTCATCGCTTTGATGACGACATGATCGATAAGAAGGCCAAATATGATCGGACCATGCGAAGCATCGAGAGCTTGAGACAGATCATGCCGACGGCGGAAGAGCTTGATGTTCGACTCAATGCTGAAATACTGAACCGATTTGAACATTATATGCTGAATACAACAAAAGAGGGCGTGACCTTTTGCCGGCAGGTAGAGAGCGATCACTTTAATTTGCTTCTGGATGTTTTTCACATGAATATCGAAGAGGACTCTATCGAAAAGGCAATCGAATATGCACACGGCTATATCGGACATTTCCACGTCAGCGAACCGAACAGATGGATCCCACATAGAGGTAGCCGCTTGGATTGGACGTCGATCGGAAAGGCTCTGCGTGATACAGGGTATCGGGGGACTGTTACGCTGGAGCCTATTTTCCTGTTTTTGGGAAAGGCGTCATACAACTCGAGGTTGTGGCGGGACCTGATCGAAAGCGATACGGAAGAAGAGCGGCTTCGTATTCTGGCAGATGGTCTTGCGCTGATTCGGGAAGCGTTTGAAGAATGAAACGGTTAAGGAGAGACGATGATGAAAGTACTTTTTGATACGGCTGACATTACCTTGATTCGTCAGTATAAAGATATGTTTGCATTTGAGGGCGTTACAACAAATCCTGCGTTGATTCGTAAAGCGGGGATCGTTGAAAATACCTTCAAAAAATTTCAGGATATCAGGAAAGAAATCGGAAGTGACCGCTCGCTGCATATGCAGGTCGTTTCACACGATGCCGATGAAATGGTGCGCGAAGCTATGTGGATGTGCGAGAAAGTGGATCGAGAGATCAGCGTTAAGATTCCAGTCACGCCAGACGGCATGAGAGCAATGAAGGAGCTAAAAAAGAAAGGCGTGTCAGTTACGGCAACGACTGTTGTGACACAGATGCAGGCGCTGTTGGCACTGGAGCTGAATGTGGATTACATTGCACCGTACTATGATCAAATGTGCGATATCGGTATCAACGGAGATGAGTTGATTAACCTTTTGGCGCAAACGATTGAAAAAGAGCGCCTTCAGACGAAAATTCTATCAGCCAATATTAAAAATATGGAACAGTATCGCAGAGTGTGCCTCGCAGGGAGTCACATGATCACGTTAAACCCGCAGCTTTTAGAAGAGGCACTCAAGATGCCGCAGATCGGCAAGGCTGTAAAATTTTTTGACGACGCATGGATGGAAATGCATGGAAGTACCCGCCTGTGCGAATTAGAATCGTAACGATGCCTCGCAAATGCAAAAATAAAATGATCAACTTAAACAAATCAAATACCAGATATTCGTAATATCTGGTGAATTGACATAAGGTCAAATGTGAGGTATTATACACTATAAAGAAAGCGCTTTCATAGCTTTCATTTATTTTCGCCGTGATGAAAGGGAAGATGAGAATGAGAATCGCATTAGTGAACGAAAACAGTCAGGCTCCCAAAAATGAGCTGATTTTTCAGACACTGAAAAATGTAGTTGAGCCGATGGGGCATGTTTGTGATAATTATGGCCGTTATGGCGCCGATGATCCGCATGAACGCACATATGTGCAGGCAGGCTTACTGACTGCGCTGCTGCTGAATTCCGGCGCGGCGGATTTTGTGATCACGGGCTGCGGTACCGGTATGGGGGCGACGCTGGCTTGCAACGCGTTTCCTGGTGTTATGTGTGGCCGCGTGAATGATCCATGCGATGCCTATCTGTTTTCTCAGGTCAACTATGGAAATGCCGTAGCAATGCCATTCAGCTATCAGTTCGGCTGGGGAGCAGAGATCAATTTGGGTTATGTCTTTGAAAAGCTGTTCGGCAGTGAGCCGGGCAATGGCTATCCGGAGGAGTGGGCAGAGGCGGAAAAGCGCAATCGTAAGGTTTTAATGGATGTTAAGAAGGTCACCCATACAGATTTTCTTGATGTGCTGAAGAATATTGACCAGGATTTCCTGAAGGGTGCGATCGCAGAGCCCTCTTTTCCGGAGCTGTTCTTTGCAAATTGCAAGGACGAAAAGATCGCCGATTATATTCGAAAGGTACTTGAAAAATAATAGCTGAGGGGGAGTGCGAAAATGTACGTTACATTAAAAGAACTGTTGACCCATGCCGAAGAGGGCGGCTATACCGTTCTTGCACCCAATGTGTTCAATCTTGAGTCTTTGATCGCTGTGGTAGAAGCGGCGGAAGCGGAAAGAGCACCGGTTATTATCGCGATCGGCGAATCCCGTCTTAAAGATGAGCAGCTTCAGAAATATTTGCCGATGGTGGCCAAGCAGATGGCGATGGAGGCGACGGTCCCGGTCGGGATCAATCTGGATCATGGCAAGAGCTACCATGAGTTGGTGCTTGCGATCCAGAAGGGATTCAGTTCGGTCATGATCGATGCATCTATGTGTCCGTACGATGAGAATGTTGCGCGGACCAAGGAGATCGTGAAGATTGCACACGAACTCGGTATTTCCGTCGAGGCAGAAATCGGCCATGTTGGTGATGGCGGCGATTATACCGAAGCTGGTGCGAAAGATGGTTTGACCGAACCGGAAATGGCCAAGCGTTTCGCAGCGGAAACACAAGTGGATGCGTTGGCGGTAGCGGTCGGAACTGCTCACGGCGTTTATAAGGGCACACCAAAGCTCGACTTCGAGCGCTTGGATGAGATCCATAAAATGGTCGATGTTCCTCTGGTCCTTCATGGCGGCAGCGGGACGGGCATGGAGAATTTGATCCGTGCTTCCGAATTAGGAATCCGTAAGCTGAACATCAATACAGAACTTTTGATCGAGGCGCGGACACAGGTCAAAAAGGAGCTGGAAGAAAACCCGGAGATCGACTATTCGATCCTGCTTAAGCATGGTAAGGATGCGGTGGTAAGAAGATTGCGTACTTACATGCAAGCACTGCACTCGTCTGGAAAGGCGTGGCACTAAATGGGTGATCTCAAGGCGGTAGTCGCTGGTACGATAGCGTTGGATATTGTTCCGGTCTTTCCAAAGGAGACGCGTGAGAGCGCGGAGATCCTGATGGAAGGTAAGACAATCTATATTGATGACATTTCTCTTATTCTGGGGGGGTGTGTATCCAATACCGGCGCAGCGATGCATCGACTCGGGGCGCCTGTGACACTTTGCAGTAAAATCGGCGATGATCCATTGGGCGATGTTGTGCGGCGTATGCTTGAAAAGACAGGCGCGAAGTATGTGTTAGCGCGTTCAACAGGAAAAAACAGCTCGGCAACTATTGTTGTGACTCCTGAGGGAAAAGACAGAACATTCTGGCATCGCCGTGGCGCGTCGCAGGAATGCTGCTTCGAAGATCTTCCGCAGGAATGCCTAAAGGATTCGGCGCTGTTTCACTTCGGTTATCCGACCGGAATGGAATGTATGTATTCCGACGGGGGAGATACGCTGCAAGCGCTTTTTCAGGGCGTGAAGGAGATGGGGCTGACAACGTCGCTTGACCTCAGCCTACCGGGCTTGACGAGCGCTTCGGCAAAAGCGGATTGGCGTGCGATCATGGCAAAGACGCTTCCCTATGTAGATGTATTCCTCCCAAGTATCGAGGAGCTGCTGTTCCTTCTGCGTCGAGACACTTACCTAAAGGTGCTGGAAAAGGCCGGTACGGGCTATGCCATTGATTACATTGACCTTGAGATACTTGACAGCTTGAAAGAAGAAATTCTCGGCTTCGGAGTCAAGGTGTTCGGCTTGAAGCTCGGGAAGAACGGCATTTACCTTTGCACGGCGGGTAAAGAACGTATGCGGGAGATCGGGGCGCTGAGATCGATGCTTTCGGGAGAATGGTATGATCGAGAACTGC
>CALDMA010000131.1 GCA_937915075.1 uncultured Oscillospiraceae bacterium | reverse complement strand
TCGTTTTTGGCAAAAATCATAGCGATCGTCAATCAAAAGGGCGGCGTCGGCAAGACGACCACCTGCGTCAACCTGACCGCCGCGCTGCGCGAGCGCGGCAAGCGCGTGCTGCTCTGCGACTTTGACCCGCAGGCGAACTCCACTTCCGGCATGGGCGTGGACAAGACCGTGTCGCAAGGCGTCTACGATGTGCTTATCAACGGTGCGGATGTGAAGTCCGCCGTCGTCGCCACGCGCTACGGCGACGTTCTGCCCTCCTCTAAGGCGCTGGCCGGCGCAGGCATCGAGATGATCGACCTGCCGGACCGCCAGTTCCGGCTCAAGCAGGCGCTCGACGTCCTTGCGCCCGACTACGACTACATTCTCATCGACTGCCCGCCCTCGCTCGAGCTGCTGACGCTCAACGCACTGTGCGCGGCAGACTCTCTGCTCGTGCCCGTGCAGGGCGAGTACTACGCGCTCGAGGGCCTTTCCGACCTGATGAACACCGTGCGCATCGTGCGCCGCAGCATGAACCCGCGGCTGGAGCTGGAGGGCGTGTTGCTGACGATGTTCGACGGGCGCACCAACCTCGCCATGCAGGTCGCCGAGGAGGTCAAGCGCTACTTCCCCGGCAAGGTGTACGCAACGGTCATTCCGCGCAACGTGCGTCTTTCCGAGGCGCCGAGCCATGGCAAGCCCATCAACGCCTACGACCGCACCTCCCGCGGCGCGGAGGCTTACGGCGCCTTCGCCGACGAATTTTTGAAGAAGAACGGCTGAGAGGCAGCATGGGAAACGCGGCGGAGACGGCTTCGCTTCTCAGCAGCCTGGACTTGTAAATACAGCCGCGGGCAGGACGCCCGGGCTGTTCCGATCATCACACCCCGACAGAAAGGAGAATTTTCATGGCAAACGCGAACCGTGGGCTTGGCCGAGGGCTCGGCGCGCTGCTCGGCGACGCCGCGCTGCAAAGCGAAAGCGCCGACAGCCTCTACCTCCCCATTTCGCAGGTAGAGAGCTGTGCCGCCCAGCCGCGCAAATATTTTGACGACGCTGCGCTCGCCGACTTGGCGGACTCCATCCGCGAGCACGGTATCATACAGCCCTTGACCGTGCGCAGGCTCGCCTCGGGCTACTACCAGATCATCGCCGGCGAACGCCGCTGGCGGGCCGCGAGGCTTGCCGGTCTGACGCAGGTGCCCGCCATCGTCATCGAGGCGGACGACCGCAAGGCGATGGAGCTGGCGCTCATCGAAAACCTGCAGCGCGAGGACCTGAACCCTATTGAAGAGGCCGAGGGCTACAAAACGCTCATTGAGACCTATCACATGACGCAGGAGGACGCCGCCGCGACGGTCGGCAAGTCGCGTCCCGCCGTCGCCAACGCCATGCGCCTGCTCACGCTGGACGAGAGCGTGCGCGAGGCGGTGAAGGACGGCAGACTGTCCGCAGGCCACGCCCGCGCGCTGCTCCCCCTCCCTGCCGCCAAGCAGCGCGAGGCCGCGGAAACCATTATGACGCAGGGGCTGAGCGTCCGCCAGACCGAGGCGCTCGTCAAGCGCCTGACGACGGAAAAGAAGGAGCGCGAGCCGTCCATCGAGGAGATCACGCACAGGCTGCACGCCCACATCGCGGAGGAGGAGCTGGCCCAGTCGCTTGGCCGCGGCGTAAAGATCGTGGCGGGCCGCAAGAAGGGCCGCATCGAGCTGGACTATTACGATATGGACGACCTGAACGACCTGCTTGACGCGCTCGGCACCCTGCAGCAGCGCAAAAACGGAGGAACCAAAAAGTGACCGATTTCATTCACGAAGCACCGCCGCCGGAGAACCCGAAGCCGGCGGCTCCCGAAAAGCCGACCAGCGAAAAGGAACGGCAGAAGCGCGTTTACGCCTACATCGCCGTGCTGTTCACCGTTGCCTTTATCCTTATCCTGTGGTCGTTTTTAGCGAACCACCGCTCGAACCAGCAGGTCATCGACCAGCTCAAGGGCAGCACGAGCATGATGCAGTCTACGCTCGAGCAGAACGCCGCGCTGGAGGACGAGGTCAAGGCGCTGGAAACGCAGGTCGAGGAGCTGGAGCAGACGCTCGCCGAGACCGAGGACGCGCTGAGCGCGGCACAGGAAGAGGCGGAAAAGTACCGTGCGCTCTATGAGGAGCTCGCCGGTGAGGAAAGCGGAACGCCCTGACGGCAAGCCGCGCTTCGCCGGTGTACGCGCCCTTTCATACGACATTATGATAGCGAGGTAGAAAATCATGCTGGATATTCGATTTATTCGTGAAAACCCCGACCTTGTGCGGGAAAACATCAAGAAAAAGTTCCAGGACGCCAAGCTCCCCCTTGTGGACGAGGTGCTGGAGCTGGACGAAAAGAAGCGCGCCGCCATCACCGAGGCGAGCGAGCTGCGCGCACAGCGCAACGCGCTGAGCAAGCAGGTCGGTATGCTGATGGGGCAGGCCAAGAAGGACCCGAGCAAGCTCGGGGAGGCCGAGGCCATCAAGGCCAGGGTCAAGGCCGACGCGGAGCGTCTGGCGGAGCTGGAAAAGTTAGAGGTCGAGTACGAGGAAAAGCTGCATCAGGATATGCTGCAGATCCCGAACATCATCGACCCCAGCGTGCCCATTGGGCCGGACGACAGCTATAACGTTGAGGTGCAGCGCTTCGGCGAGCCGAAGACACCCGACTTTGAGATTCCCTATCACACGGAGATCATGGAGCGCTTTGACGGCGTGGACATGGACGCCGCGGGCCGCGTGTCCGGCGCGGGCTTCTACTACCTGCTCGGCGACATCGCGCGTCTGCACGAGGGCGTGCTCGCCTACGCGCGCGACTTTAT
>CALDMA010000130.1 GCA_937915075.1 uncultured Oscillospiraceae bacterium | reverse complement strand
TATGAGTTCTTCGTCAACGAGGACCCGTCTCACGCCATCTGCCGCCTGCTCGACAACTTCTCGCAGCGCATGGACGATGAGCTGATGACGCAGGTGGAGGAGTCCGGCTATTCGCTCGAGGAGATCCTCACCATCGCCTCGCTCATCGAAAAGGAGACGGACGGCAAGGACCGCACAAACATCGCCTCCGTGATCTACAACCGTCTCAACAACGTCGGCGAGACCTACCATAAGCTCGAGATCGACGCGGCGGTCATCTACGGTCTCGGCTACGCGAACGGCGAGAACTACGCCGGCCCGCTCACGCAGGCGGACCTCGACAAGGATACGCCCTACAACCTGCGTATGCACGAGGGACTGCCGCCCACGCCCATCTGCAATCCGGGCCTCGCGTCCATTCGAGCGGCGCTGGAGCCGGCGGACACGAACTACTATTTCTACGCGCTCGGCAAGGACGGCGTGCATCACTTCTTCAAGACCTACCGCGAGCACGTCAACTTTGTCAACTCCAGCCAGTACGGCGGCTGAGGACCGAAAAAAGCAGCATGGTCACAGACCATGCTGCTTTTGAGAGAGGAGCTACTATGCGAAAGAAACCGGAGCTGCTCGCCCCCGCGGGCGATATGGAAAAGCTGAGAATGGCGGTGCTCTACGGCGCGGACGCGGTATATCTCGCGGGCACGAGCTTCGGGATGCGCTCGTTCGCGGGCAATTTCACCGCCGACGAGCTGCCGGAGGCTGTGCGCTTCGCGCATGACCACGGCGTGCGCGTCCACGTCACGGTGAACACCATGCCGCGCAACGACGAGGTCGCGCGGCTGCCCGAGCATCTGGAGCGGCTGAACGATCTGGGCGTCGACGCGCTCATTTTAGCCGACCTCGGCGCGTTTACGCTGGCAGGGAGGTACGCGCCGAGGTGCGAGCGCCACATCTCCACGCAGCAGAGCATCGCTAACTATGAGTGTGCAAGGGCGTGGTACGATCTAGGCGCGAAACGCGTGGTGCTGGCAAGGGAAGTATCTTTACAGGAAATACGCGAAATGCGGGCGAAGCTCCCGCCGGAGCTGGAGCTGGAGACCTTCTGCCACGGCGCGATGTGCGTGAGCTATTCGGGCCGCTGCCTGCTCTCAAACTACATGACGGGGCGCGACAGCAACCGCGGCGCCTGCGCCCAGCCCTGCCGCTATCAGTACGCCCTGATGGAGGAGAAGCGGCCGGGCGAATACTTCCCGGTCTTTGAGGATGAGAAGGGAACGTACATCATGAACTCCCGCGATATGTGCATGATCGGCCATCTGGACGACATCATGGACGCGGGCATCGACTGCATCAAGATCGAGGGCCGCGCGAAAAGCGAATACTACGCCGCCATCGTCACGGGAGCCTACCGCCATGTGCTCGACGAGGTCGCGGCGGGGGAGGCGCCCGACCCGGTCTGGCTCGACGAGGTCGAGCACGTCAGTCACCGCCACTATTCAACCGGCTTTTATTACGGTCAGCCGGGGCAGTATTACGACAATTCCCGCTACATCCGCGACTGGCAGGTCGTGGCGGTGGTCGAAAGCTGCGACGCGAACGGCATGGCAACGCTCAGCCTGCGCAACAAATTCCGCGCGGGTGATACGGTGGAGGTCGTGGGGCCGGACTGCAAGCCGTTCTCCATGGTGGTTCCCGAGATGCGCGACGCCGAGGGCTTTACGCTGTTAGAGCCGAGAAATCCGCGCATGGTGTTTACCATGCAGCTGCCGCGGCCGGTGCCGGCGATGAGCTTCGTGCGCCACGCGGTCGACCTGAGCGCAAAGGATTGAGAAGAAATAAAAAATGCCGCTATCGGAAGATAGCGGCACCTTTTTTTGCATATAGACAACTGCGCGTTTGACGCGTGCGCAAGGAACATAGGGCTTCGCCCGCATAAGCAAAACCACCCGCTTCGCAGGTGGTTGCTTATTTGATTCGGATATGTGCTTACAGCAGCAGAATGCCGGCGTCCGCGCAGGTCTTGAGGGTATCGTCGTCCCAGAGGCTGACCTGCACCTCGCCGATGTGGGCGGTGCCGATCATCAGCATACAAAGGCGGCTCTGGCCGATGCCGCCGCCCATGGTCAGGGGCAGCTCGCCGGCGAGCAGCATTTTGTGGAAGGGGAGCTCCCGGCGGTCGTCGCAGTCGGAGACGGTGAGCTGGTGGTCGAGGGACTCGGGGCTGACGCGGATGCCCATGGAGGAGATCTCAAACGCGCGGCCCAGGACCTCGTTCCAGAACAGCAGATCGCCGTTGAGCGTCCAGTCGTCGTAGTCGGGCGCGCGGCCGTCGTGCTTGATGCCGGAGTGCAGGGTGAGACCGATCTGCATCAGGAACACGGTGCCGTGCTCGCGGCAGATGGCGTCCTCGCGCTGCTTAGGGGTGAGGTCGGGATACTTGTCCTCCAGCTCCTGCGTGGTGATGAAGAACACGTCGCGGGAGAGCTTGGTGTGCAGGCTCGGGAAGGCGATGCCGAGCGCGTCGTTCGTCTCGACGATGGCGCCGACAATGTCACGCACCGTGCGCTTGAGGTAGGAGACGTTGCGGTCGCCGGCGTCAATGACCTTTTCCCAGTCCCACTGGTCGACGTAGATGGAGTGGAGGTTGTCCACCTCTTCGTCGCGGCGGATAGCGTTCATATCGGTGAACAGGCCCTTGCCGACGTTGAACTCGTAACGCTTGAGCGCCAGACGCTTCCACTTGGCGAGGCTCTGCACGACCTGAGCGTTGTGGCCGACGTCTGGGATATCAAAGCTGACGGGGCGTTCCACGCCGTTGAGGTTATCGTTCAGACCGGAATTTTCTTCCACGAAGAGGGGAGCGGAAACGCGGCGCAGATTGAGCGCGTTGCTCAGATTGACCTGGAAATTACTCTTGATGAATTCGATGGCGCGCTGCATCTCATAAACGTTCAGCGGCGTGTGATAGTGGGCGGGAATGTAGGTCTTGCTCATTGCCGGTTCACTCCTTCAAAATGTTTGTATGTTTGATATGGATAAAAAACACAAATCTGATTATAGCAAGTTACACAAAAAAATCAAGAAGAAAATGTATAGAAAGCGTAAAGTTTCTTTGCCCTGAAATCCCTTGACGCTGCGGGCGAAAAACGGTATCATAAGCGGAGCCTACAGAAGAAACAGCGGGGGGATCGGATTTGGAAGAGAAAAAGTGGAACGCGGGCAGCATCGGCCTGACCTTTGCGGGCTCCTTTCTCGGTGCGGGCTATGTGTCGGGGCAGGAGCTGTGGCAGTTTTTCGGCTCGTTCGGCGGCGGGGGACTGCTCGGTGTGCTCGCGGCGATGGCGCTGCTGGCGGTGTTTGGACTGGCGCTGATGTACATTATTTCCCGCACCGGCATCGCGGATATGGACGCGGTGCTCGTGCCGTGGGAGCGGCTGGCGTGGCTGCGAAAGCTGTCGTCGGCGCTGCAGCTGATCCTGCTCTTCGGTGTCATAGCGATCATGTACGCCGGCGGCGGCGCGCTGCTCGAGCAGCTTTTTTCGCTGCCGACGTGGCTCGGCCGGACGCTGATGGCTGTGCTCGTGACGCTCGTGGCGCTGCGGGGCCTGCGCGGCGCGGTGGGCGCCTTTTCGCTCATCGTGCCGGTGATCGTCGCGCTCACGCTGCTCTTCGGCGGTATGGCGCTCGCGCGGTACGGCGTGAGCCTTCCGGCCTTCGGTGCGGCGGAGGGGAGCAATCCGCTCATGCGCAGCGCGGCCTTCGGCGCGGTGACCTTTGCCTTCTATAATTTCTTCGGCTCGGTCGGCATTTTAGCGCCGCTCGGAGAGACGGCGTCCTCGGGAAGGGCGGCGCGCCGCGGCGTGCTCCTCGGCACGGCGCTGCTTCTGCTCGTCGCCTACAGCGTGCTGCTCGCGGTGCTGGCCGTACCGGAGACCGCGGGCGCGGAGCTGCCGATGCTGGCGCTCGCCTACGGCCTCAGCCGCCCGCTGGGCTATGTCTACGGCATCCTGCTCCTGCTGTGCATGTACGGCTCGGCGCTGTCCATGACCGTCGCCATCACGACCTACGCCGCGGCGCGGTCAAAGCGCGTGGAGAAGCGGCGGGGATGGTTCATACTCGCGCTGGGAGCGCTGGGCTACGCCGCGAGCAGCGTCGGCTTCGGCGACCTCATCAGCGTCGTCTATCCGGTCTTTGGCTACTGCAGCAGCGTGTTCATCGTCTGCCTGCTCGTCCATGCCGTGCAGACGCGAAAAAAAGAAGAAAAATTTTTTGAAAATTCAGGAACAAAAGAGGGAGAAATTTCGTCTTAAAAACAGCACAGAGAAAAGGTTACATTTTGTTTCCAAATTGTAACCATTTCGCAAAGACTTCTTAAGAAACCTGTGTTATACTGTATGAAGTGTATTACACACGGCAAATCCGGGAAAGGAAGAACAGCAACATGGAACAGACGATGGAACCCGTCGCGCAGACGACGCCGGCGCAGAGCGCCGTGGAAACGCCTACCCCTGCCGGCGCACCGAACGGCGCTCCTACGCCGCCGAAGAGCAAGAAAAAGCGCAAAAAGACCACGCGCCGCATCATCGCGCTCGTATTGGTGATCGCGCTTGGCTTCGGGCTTTACCGGCACTTCG
Source organism: uncultured Oscillospiraceae bacterium (assembly GCA_937915075.1). Classification (GTDB taxonomy): domain Bacteria; phylum Bacillota; class Clostridia; order Oscillospirales; family Oscillospiraceae; genus Hominicoprocola. The sequence continues at coordinate 18,659 of CALDMA010000130.1, read as the reverse complement.
GCAAGAAGGAAGGCACCGGCGAGCAGCAGGTCGTGACCGACACGGTGATGTACGGCTCGATCACCTCCACCGTGGAGGGCAGCGGCATGGTCAAGGCGAAGAACAGCGAGACCATCACGCTTGCCACGGCAGGCACCGTAACGGATGTGTTTGTCACCGAGGGCCAGCAGGTCGCAGCGGGAGACCCTCTCTTTACTTACGATTCTCCCGCTGCGGAAAAGGATGTGCGTGATGCGAAGGCGGACATCGAGGGCTATCAGAAGAAGTTCAACGCGGCCTACAAGGACATCGCGGCGCTGACGCTGACGGCGCCCTACGCCGGTAAGCTGCTCGAGACCGTGCAGCTTACGGTGGGCGACGAGGTCAGCGGCCAGAAGGTCGCCACGCTCGTGGACGACACGCGGATGCGCCTGACGCAGTATTACAGCTATGCCTACGAGGGCGAGCTTTATGCCGGGCAGACCGTGCAGGTCTCGGTCCCCGCGCTGATGGCGACGGTCGAGGGCACGGTGGAAAAGGTACATATGGTCAAGCGCGTGACGAGCGAGGGCTCCGAGCTCTTCAGCGCGGAGATCGTGGTCCCGAACGCGGGCGTGCTCGCCAAGGACATGGAGGCCTCCGCCACGGTGATCGTGAACGGCGAGACGGTCTATCCCTATGAAACCGGCAAGCTCGACTACTACCGCACGAGTGAGCTGAGCATCCCGTCCGGCACGGTCGTTTCCACCAGTCTGATCGACTATCTCTCCGTTTCCGCCGGCCAGCTGCTGGTGCAGGTCAACGGGGAAAACACCGAGAACACCATCTTCGATCTGGAGCAGAGCCTGCAGTCGGCACAGAAGAAGCTGGAGGAGGCCGAGAAGAACGCGGCCTACGCCAATGCCGTCGCGCCCATCAGCGGCACGGTCATCGGCCTGAGCATCTACGCGGGGCAGGAGGTCACCGGCAGCACCGCGGCTATGACCATCTCCGACACGAGCTCCGTCACCATCAGCGCGACGGTGGACGAGCGCAACGTCAGCTACCTGAAGGTCGGCATGAGCGTCAACCTCTCCCAGTGGAACGGCCAGAGCTTCGGTACGATCAGCTCCGTCAGCCTTTCGAGCAGCGCCAATAACGGCGTGGTGACGTATCCGTTCACCATTGAGGCGGACAACACGGACGGCTCGCTGCAGGTCAACAGCTATGTCGATTACAACCTGACGGCCAGCCAGAGCGACAACTGTCTGGTCCTGCCCATTCAGGCGGTCCGCACCGTCGGACTTGAGGACGGCACGAGCGCGACGGTCGTTTATGTGCAGGCGGACAGCGAGCCCGACAACATGGTCCAGGTCCCGTACACGGACGAGGAGATCCCCGCGGGCTTCTATCCCGTGCAGGTGGAGATCGGCATTCAGGACAACTACAACGTTGAGATCAAGTCCGGCGTAGAGGAGGGCACCGTTGTCTTCACGCAGATCATGTCGGATAACGTCTGGGGTTAAGCGTATGGCAAAGCTGATCGAACTGCGAAACGTCTATAAAATATACTCCGAGGGCCTTGAGAGCGAGGTCCGCGCGCTCGACGGCGTTTCGCTTACCATCGACCGGGGCGAGTTCGTCGCCATCGTCGGTCAGTCCGGCTCGGGCAAATCGACGATGATGAACGTGCTCGGCTGCCTGGACGTCCCGACCTACGGCGAGTATCTGCTCGACGGAACGGACGTGAGCGAGCTGAGCGATACCCAGCTCTCGCGCATCCGCAACAAGGAGATCGGATTCATCTTCCAGCAGTACAACCTCATCCAAACGCTCTCCGTGCAGGAGAATGTCGAGCTGCCGCTGGTCTATCAGGGCTTCGGCATCGACGACCGGCATGAGCTGGCCATCGAGGCGCTCGAGCGCGTCGGCCTGGCCGACCGCCGTAAAAACAAGCCCACGCAGATGTCCGGCGGTCAGCAGCAGCGCGTCGCCATCGCCCGCGCCATCTCGACGCACCCGCCCATCATCATGGCGGATGAGCCGACCGGCGCGCTGGACTCCAAAACGGGCCACGAGGTGCTGAAATTCCTCCAACAGCTCAATAAGGAGGGCAGCACCGTCATTCTCATCACGCACGACAACGGCATCGCCGCCACGGCGCGGCGCTGTGTCCGCCTCGCCGACGGCAAGATCATCGAGGACCATGAGCAGGAGGTGGATTGGCTGTGAACATTTTACAGGCGTTTAAAATGGCATGGAAATCCATCGCCGGCAAGAAGGGCCGCAGCGCGCTGACCATACTCTCCATCTTCATCGGCATCGCCGCCGTCATGACCATCGTTTCGGTCATGGAGGGAATGAAGGAGGAGATGATGAAGCAGCTCAACGCGATGGGCTCCAACCGCCTTACCGTGTATATGTATTCGTGGATGTACGACGCGGACGGTAACGACATCAGCCCCGACTATTTTCCGGATCTCTATGATTACTGCCAGAGCATGAAGGATATGGTCGCCGGCGTGACGCCAAACGGACAGGTAAATGCCACCGTGGTCTACGGCACGAAGAACAGCGCGAATATGGAGACGAAATACGACGATCAATGGAACCTCATCAGCGGCCCGCCGACCATCTATTTCGGCTCTGACCAGTACAGCGCTTGCAGCAATCTGACGCTTGCCAAGGGACGCGACCTTGCGTATCTTGACATGCAGAACTACAATCAGGTCTGCGTCATCGGCGCGGAGGCGGCGAAGATCTTCTTCGGCACGGTCGATCCGGTCGGGAAAGAGGTCAAGATCAACGGCAATAAGTTCACCGTGGTCGGCGTTTACGCCCCGCGCGGCGAAGAAGGGGAGAACAGCATCAATCAGATGGACAACATCTTTGTCATCCCCTATACAATGACCCGCCTGCTCGGCGGCAGCGTGGACCAGTACACGGTCAAGGTCCGCAGCAGCGAGGATATGACGGAGGTCACCTCCCGCCTCGGCGGCTTCCTCAAGGGTCTGATCCCGCAGGGGACCGGCGGCTATGATGTGTACAACGAGGGCCAGTGGCAGCAGTACCAGAACGAGACGATGAATACGATCTCCATGGTGCTCGGCGGCATCGCGGCCATCTCGCTGCTCGTCGGCGGCATCGGCATCATGAACATCATGCTTGTCACCGTGACCGAGCGCACGCGCGAGATCGGCATCCGCCGCGCCATCGGCGCGCAGCGCGCGAGCATCGTCACGCAATTTCTGATCGAGGCCGGTATGCTCTGCGGCATGGGCGGTGTGGTCGGCATTGCGGTCGGCACGGTGGGAAGTGTGGTCGTCAGCCGATTGATGTACCAGATGACCGTTTACCCGCCGGTGTGGGTTGGTCTCGCGGCGTTCGCGCTGAGCGTCGCGCTGGGTGTGCTCTTCGGCAGCTACCCCGCCATCAAGGCATCCAAGCTCCAGCCGGTCGAAGCGCTGCGGGCGGAATGAGAGGAGAAAGAACATGAAAAAGAGAGTATTTTCCCTGCTGCTCGCGCTTGTGCTGGCACTTTCGGCAGCGGCGATCCCCGCCTCGGCCGTGGGCAGCTTCTCCGATGTGTCGGACAAGGCGACGGCGCAGAATGTGGAGATCCTGAAGCTGCTCGGCGTGATCGAGGGCAGCGGTGCGGGCCAGTTCCGCCCGTATGCCCAGCTCACCCGCGCCGAGTTCAGCAAGATGGTCGTAATGCTGATCGGAAAGGGAAACGAAGCGATGCGCTATCGCACCGTGACGATTTTCCCCGATGTGCGCGCGAGCCATTGGGCGGCGGGGTACATCAACCTTGCCGTGCGGCAGACCGAGCCGAAGCTGCTTGCCGGAACGCCTGACGGAACGTTCCAGCCGGAGCGTGCCATCACCTACGGCGAGGCCGTTACGATCCTGATGCGTGTGCTTGGCTACGCGGACAAGGATACCGGCGGCGTTTGGCCGGACAGCTACATCGACCTGGCGAAGTCCGCCGGTGTGAGCAACGGTGTGGAGCTGGCCGGCAATGCGGCGATCACGCGTGCGCAGGCGGCGCAGCTGTTTGTCAACGTGCTCTATGCCGACACAAAGGACGGTAAAAACTACATCGACCGAGGAGACAAGTATACGCTCGTCAGCGTGGACGGAGGCACCGGTGAGCTTCGCCTGATCGACGAAAAGGGAGCGATCGTGACTAAGACGCTGGAGAATCCCAGCTCCGCATCGGTGTTGATCGGCCTGAAGGGCTACCTGGTCGAGAGGACGAACGGCAAGGTGCGGACCTTCCTGCCCGAGAACGGCGAAACAGTCGGCACGATCTCCAACGCGGCGGTCATCGTGTCCGCGGATCGCTCCACGGTCGGCTTCAGCGATCTGGCCGGCGGCCGCACGGATTACCGCATCTATAAGGACGGTCGCGAGATCTCCGCGTCGGCTCTCAAGAAGTATGATGTGGCGACCTACAATGCCTCCACGAATGTGATCAACATTTGCGACACGCGCGTGTCGGTCTACTACGAGGGCTGCGATCCCAAGCCCGCGGAGCCTACGGTCATTACCGTTCTGGGCGGCACGCGGCTGAATGTTCTGCCCTCCGCGCAGAGCAGTGTGGCGAAGTTCAAGCCCGGTCAGCAAATGACGATCCTGCTCACGGCGGACGGCCAGGTCGCCGGCGCGGACGACAGCGGCGCGCGCGGCAATGCCATCGGCATCGTGACGGACGGCAAGGTCCAGATGCTCTGCGGCATGACGCTCATTGAGCTTGGCTGCAAGTCTGAGACGGTCACCAACGGCGTGGTCCGCATCAGCGCGAGCGGAAAGGATAAGATCTACCTTTCCGAGGCCTCCGGCGGCAGCGTGAGCGGTGATCTGATCGTCAGCGAGCGCACCATCGGCAGCAAGAAGCTGGCCGACAACGCGATGATCTTTGAAAACGGCAAGCTCGTTGCCCTCAGCTCCTTCACGAATGACCGTGTGGCCCGCGAGCAGATCAGCTATGCCCGCACCAACGCCTCCGGTGAGATCGACCTTGTGGTCATCAACCGCTCGACCGGTGAACGCTATGGCCGCGTATTCTGGGATGTTACCTCCTATACAGATCCCGACACACACGAGACGACTTACACCGAGCTGCTCGGCGTGGACGAGGGCGGCACGAAGACGAAGACCTTCGCCATGAAGTACAATGTCAAGACCGGCGACTATGTGGCCTTCAAGATCAATCAGGGCGGCACCGGCTTCTCGCAGATGATCAAGCTCACGGAGCTGAGCAAGGTGTCCTTCAGCTCCTGGATCGGCGACAATGCCGTGACCTTCGGCAGCCGCACCTATGAGATACCCTCCGATGTCCTGTGCTTCAACAAGGACAATGGCGAGTGGATCACGCTCGCGCAGGCAAAGACCTACGCTGACGCGGCAGACCTCTACGTCAAGGACGGTGTGGTCCGCGTGATCGAGGTCCGCAGCTGAGCGGAACGCATATAGCAAAAAGTCCCCGCTGCCGTAAGGCAGCGGGGGCTTTTTATGCGAATAGAGAGGAAAGCGTCAGAGCACCATCGCCAACAGGCGCGGCGTCACATAGGCCTCCGTGAGCGCCGCGGCGGCGAGCAGCGGCAGAATGACATAGAGAAAGAGCGTCGAGACCTCGGAGAGCGTCCGCAGGATGCGGACCTCCTTGTCTCCGCGCACACGCGCGGTCACGCGCGAGCAGAGGTATAGCCCCGCCGCGCAGAAGAGCACGAGCGCGGGCAGCTCGAAGACGCCGTGGGGAAGGATGCCGACGAGGTAGACGCCAAGGCTTGAGCCGCTGCGCACATAGTACGCGCCCAGCGCGCCGATCAGGAAGAAGTTGAAGCCGAGCGGGAAAGCCGCAAGGTAGGCGAAGGGAACGAGTCCCCAGAGGATCGCCGAAAACGCGGCGGTGAGGTTGTTGGCGAAGATGGCGGCTGCCATATCCCGCGTCTCGGTGACGGAGCCGAGACCGGCGCTGTCGACAGCCTGCTCGAGCACGCCCATGACGTGGTCGGTCAGCTGCGGAAAGAACCACGCAGCGGCGAAGCCAAAGAGCGTGAGCAGCGGTGCGACGATGGCGGCGCGGCGCGCCTCCTCGCCGTAACCGTTCCGCCACGCCTCGCAGAGCGTGCGCCGGAGGTAGGAGCTGAGTTCGTTCATCCGCCGAGCTTTTCGATGCCGCGCTTCACGCGGCGGATCGTCTCGTCCTTGCCGAGAATTTTGCAGATCTCGACCGCGCCGCCGGGGGTGACGAGCTTACCGGCGCAGGCGATGCGCAGGGGCCACATGAGCGTGGCGTTCTTCACGCCCAGCTCCTCCGCGAACGCGATGAGCATATCGTGGATGCCGTCGGTGGACCAGTCGTTCAGCGCCTCGAGCTTTGGGAGGACCTTCTGCAGCATCTCGAGCGACACCGCCGCGTCGGTCTTGGACTTTTTGTTTGTGTAGAACGCGAGGTCATAGTCGGGGAGAGCGTCGAAGAAATCGACCTTCTCGGGAATGTCGGTGAGCTTCTCGCAGCGGGCCTGCAGCAGCGCCGCGATCTCGGAAACGGAGTATGCCTCGTTCTTCACGCTCTGACGGATGAACGGCTCGGCGGCCCTGGCGAAGTCCTCGGGGGCCATATTGCGGATATAGTTGGCGTTGAAGTAGGTGAGCTTTTCGATGTCGAAAATGGCGGGGGACTTGGAGATGCCCGCAATGTCGAAGGCCTCGGCCAGCTCGGGCATGGTGAAGAACTCCTGCTCGGCGCGCTCGCCGCGCGGCGACCAGCCGAGAAGCGCCACATAGTTCAAAATGGCGGGCGTCAGGAAGCCCTGCGCCTTGAGGTCCTCGTAGCTCGGATCGCCGTGGCGCTTGGACATTTTGTGCTGACTGTCACGCATGACGGGGGAGCAGTGGACGTAGGTCGGGACCTCCCAGCCGAACGCCTCGTAGAGCAGGTTGTACTTCGGTGCGGAGGAAAGGTACTCGCTGCCGCGGACCACATGAGTGATGCCCATGAGATGATCGTCGATGACGTTGGCGAAGTTGTAGGTCGGCAGACCGTCGCGCTTTAAAAGCACCTGATCGTCGAGCGTTTTATTCTCTACCGTGATGTCGCCGAAGATGGCGTCGTGGAAGGTGGTGGTGCCCTCCTTGGGGATGCGCTGGCGGATGACATAGGGCTCGCCGGCGGCGACGCGGGCGCGGGCCTCGTCGAGCGGCAGGTCGCGGCAGGGATCGTCCGCGCGGTCGAACTCGCCGGAATCCTCGGCGCTCTCCGTCTTTTCGCAGAAGCAGTAATAGGCGCCGCCGCGTTCGACGAGCAGCTCGGCGTATTTTCCGTAGGTGTCGCGGCGCTCGGACTGGATGTAGGGAGCCACGGGACCGCCGACGTCGGGGCCTTCGTCGTGATCGAGCCCGCACTCGGCCAGCGTGCGGTAAATGACGTCGGTCGCGCCCTCGATGAGGCGGCCTTGGTCGGTGTCCTCGATGCGGAGGATGAAGGTGCCGCCCGCGTTGCGCGCGATGAGCCAGGTGTAAAGCGCAGTGCGCAGGTTGCCGACGTGCATATAGCCGGTGGGGGAGGGAGCGAAGCGCGTGCGGACCTTACCGTGCGGGATCTTCGCCTCCATCTCGTTGAAGTACGTCATATCAAGGGACATGGGATGACCTCCTGAAGCAAAAATTTCAGTGTTCTTCAGTTTACATTTTGTGCCCGCGCTTGTCAAGGTTCTCTTGTCTTTTTAGAATAAGTGTGGTATGATATCAAATTGAGAACATAGGCACTTTCCGCGCCCTGTGCGCCAATCACGATAGAAACGAGGAAAATCATTATGGAAGCAAACGCTCCGGCCAAAAAGAGAATTTTCAGCGGCATCCAGCCCAGCGGCGAGCTGACGCTCGGCTCCTACATGGGAGCCATCAAGAACTGGGTGAGCCTGCAGGATGAATACAACTGCCTGTACTGCATCGTGGATATGCACGCTATCACCGTGCGCCAGAATCCCGCCGACCTGCGCCGCCGCTCGGTCAACCAGCTCGCGCAGTACATTGCCTGCGGGCTTGATCCCGCGAAGAACATCATGTTCATTCAGAGCCATGTGCCCCAGCACGCAGAGCTCTCGTGGGTGCTCGGCTGCTACACGCAGTTCGGCGAGCTGAGCCGCATGACACAGTTCAAGGATAAGGCTGCCAAGCACGCGGACAACATCACCGCGGGCCTGTTCACCTACCCGGTGCTGATGGCGGCGGATATTCTTGTCTATCAGGCTGACCTCGTGCCGGTCGGCCAGGATCAGAAGCAGCACGTCGAGCTCTGCCGCGACATCGCGCAGCGCTTCAACGGCGTGTACGGCGACACCTTCACGCTGCCCGAGCCGTTTATTCCGAAGATGGGCGCGCGCGTGATGAGTCTCGGCGACCCGACGAGCAAAATGTCCAAGTCCGACCCCGACGGCTGCGTTTACATGATGGACAAGCCCGAGGATATCATGTGCAAGTTCAAGCGCGCGGTGACGGACTGCGACGCCTGCGTGAAGTTCGATAAGGAGAATAAGCCCGGCATCTCCAACCTGCTTTCCATCTACTGCGCCGCGACCGGCAAGACCGTCGACGAGGCGGAGGCCGCGTTCGCCGGACAGGGCTATGGCATCTTCAAGCCCGCCGTGGCCGAGTCGGTCATCGAACTGCTGCGCCCCATCCGTGAGGAGGCCGAGCGCCTGACGGCGGACAAGGCATACCTTGAGAGCGTCTACAAGGACGGCGCGCAGAAGGCGTCCTACCTCGCGGAAAAGACGCTGCGCAAGGTCTACAAGAAGGTCGGCTTCGTCGCCAGGTAAGAGGAAACATGGATATTCAGAAAGAGCTTTTGCTTTGGGTGGGCGCCGCGCTCGTGTGCGCGATGGTCGTGAGCTTCATTATGTGCCCGCTCGTGAAGTCGTTTGCCTACAAGATCGGCGCGATCGACGTGCCGAAGGACAGCCGCCGGATGCACAAGAAGCCGGTGCCGCGGCTGGGCGGACTCGCGATCTTCCTCGGCTTCATGGTCAGCATCCTGCTCTTCGTCCACATCGACCACCAGATGAAGGGCATCCTGCTCGGCGCGGTCATCATCGTGGTGCTCGGCGTGGTGGACGATATGACGCCGCTGCGCGCGAAGTTCAAGTTCCTCGTGCAGATCTGCGCGGCGCTGGTCGCCGTGTATCACGGCGTGGTGATCGAGATTCTGACGAACCCCAACATCTTTTCCGACGCGCCCTACTGGTCGCTCGGCTGGATGAAGTATCCCGTGACGGTGCTGTGGATCGTCGGCGTGACGAACGCCGTGAACCTCATCGACGGGCTTGACGGCCTTGCCAGCGGCGTTTCGACCATCAGCGCGATGACGATGCTCGTCATTGCCATTCTCGTCTCCGAGCAGCAGGTCGCCATCGTGATGGCGGCGCTCGCGGGCGCGTGCCTCGGCTTCATGCCGTATAACAAGAACCCGGCGAAGATGTTCATGGGTGACACCGGCTCGACCTTCTTGGGTTACATTTTAGCGACCTATTCCATTCAGGGCCTGTTCAAGTATTACGCCATCGTTTCGTTCGCGGTGCCGTTTCTGGTGCTGGGCTTGCCGATCTTCGACACGGCCTTTGCCATCGTGCGCCGCGTGGCGCGCGGGCAGAGCCCCATGACGCCGGACCGCGGGCACATCCATCACCGCATGATGGATATGGGCCTCAACCAGAAGCAGACGGTGGCGGCGCTGTATGTGGTGAGCAGTCTGCTGGGCCTGTCCGCCGTCGTGCTCACGACGAGCGGCGAGCTGAAGGCGATGCTGCTGCTCCTTACGCTCGCGGCGGTGGCCTATGTCGCCTCGCGCGTCATTTTCCCGCGTGAGATCGCGGAGACCGCCCACGAAAAGGAACTGGAGCAGGAGGGGACGCAGGCGCAGCCTGCCGCGCCTGCGCCGGAGGAGAAGGAAGAGAAGTATGAAGAAAATTAAAGTGATGAGCGTCTTCGGCACGCGGCCGGAGGCGATCAAGATGGCTCCGCTCGTCAAGGAGCTCGCGCGGCGCGAGGGCATCGAGAGCCTTTGCTGCGTGACGGCGCAGCACCGCGAGATGCTCGACAGCGTCATGCAGGTCTTTGACCTCAGGGCGGACGCCGACCTCGACATTATGACCCCGCGTCAGACGCTCTCGACCATCACCTGTAAGTGCCTGACCGGTATGGACGAGGTCATCGACCGCTTTGCGCCCGATATGATCCTTGTCCACGGCGATACCTCCACGACCTTCGCCGGCGCACTCTCGGCCTTTTACCACAAGGTGAAGATCGGCCACGTCGAGGCGGGGCTGCGCACCTACGACAAGTATTCGCCCTATCCCGAGGAGATGAACCGTCAGCTTGTCACGCGGCTTGCCGACCTTTATTTCTGCCCCACGGAGAATAACCGCGCAAACCTTGCGCGCGAGGGCGTGACCGAGGGCGTGTTCGTCACCGGCAACACGGTCATTGACGCTTTGAAGACAACGGTGCGCAAGGACTATCGCTTTACGACGGAGCTGCTCAACGAGCTGGACTACGCGAACAGGAAGGTCATCCTTGTGACCTGCCACCGGCGCGAGAATTACGGACAGCCGATGGAGGATATCATGTCCGCGCTCGCGGAGCTTGCCGGGACGCACCCGGAAGCGGAGCTGGTCTATCCGGTGCATCTCTCTCCGGTGGTGCAGGAGTGTGCCCACCGGCATCTGGACGGCATCGGGAATGTACATCTGATCGCGCCGCTGAGCGCGGACGAGATGCATAACCTGATGGCGCGCTGCTATATGGTCATGACCGACTCCGGCGGCTTGCAGGAGGAGGCTCCCGCGCTCGGCAAGCCGGTGCTTGTCCTGCGGCGCGAGACGGAGCGCCCCGAGGCAGTCGCCGCCGGCACGGTGAAGCTCGCGGGCGTGGAGCGTGACGCGATCCTCGCGCTGGCAAATGAGCTGCTGAACGATCCTGCCGCCTATGCGGCGATGGCCCACGCGGTCAATCCTTACGGCGACGGTCACGCCTGCGCGCGCATCGCGGACGCGATCGAATGGTACTTCGGCCTGCGCGCGGAGCGGCCGGAGGATCACAGAGCTTAAAAAATCGCGGCGGAAAGGAGGCGGCAGGATGGGAAAACAGAAAATGACGCCGATCGGCATCGCGTGCATCCTGCTGGTCCTGCTCGTCGTCGCCTTTATGGTGCGCGGCAGTCTGCGCGAGCCGGAGAAGATCGTGCTGCCGCCGGAGCCGAGCACAACGGAGCCGAGCGGCCCCACCGTGGACAACGAGGCCGTTGACCGCGTGGAGGTCCGTCCCGACACGGTGCAGAGCGCCATTGAGGTGCTCACGCGCCCGCGCGTGTACACGCGCACCATCACGGTCGAGCGCTACTGGAGCGGCGGCAGCGGCGTGAGCGTCATCACGGCGGCAGCCGCGGACGGCTGGCTGCGGCTCGACGTCACGGAAACGGACGGGCAGACCCGCCACGTCATCACCGGCGATGATGCGGTCTACATCTGGTACGGCAGCAGCCGAAAGGTCTATTCCGGCGCCTCCGCGCTCACGCAGGACGCGGAGCAGGGAATATTGACCTATGAGGAAATCCTCGCGCTGCCGCCGGAGCGCATCGCGGCGGCGGACTACCGCGCGCTCGAGGGCGTGAACTGCATCTATGTGGAGACCGAGCCCGACGAGGCGGGCTATGTCGAGCGCTACTGGGTCAGCGTAAGCTCGGGGCTGCTTGCCGCGGCGGAGCGCGAGTGCGATGGCGCGGTTGTCTACCGCATGGCGGCGCTGACGGTCAGCTACGACGGCGTGGACGCGGAGGATTTCACCCTGCCGAACGGCACGGTGCTCTATGAGCCGGCCGTCGCCGCGACCAAGGAGATAAGCGAAAACGACTGACCGGCGGTCAGTCGTTTTTCATAGAATGAGCAGCAATCCGAGGGCGATGAGCAGCTCGTCGTCCGCCTTTTCCTCAAAGAGGAAGAAGAGCAGGAGCAGCAGCATCAGGTCCGCGCCGTCAAGATCTTGCAAATGGAGCTTTTCCAACAACCTGTCAAGGAATTGAAAGCCCTCACGGAACGCGCCGCCGTCGGCCTCCGGCCTGCCGCCGTTTGGCGGGGGAGGCGGCGTATCCCGCGGCGGCTCCCTTGGCGGAGGCTCGCGGCGCGGGGGCGGCGCGCTGCTTCCGATGGGCTCCGGCCGCGGCGAGCGGCGCGGTTCCTCCTGCGGGACACAGGTGTAAACGCCCTGATCGTTGCGCAGATAACGATTGTACACGGCTACTCCTCCCGCGTCGTCAGAAATACCTTGGCCAGATGGATGAGCTTGGCGAGCTGCGCCGCCCGCGCGACCTTGTCGCGCCGCTTGTCGCGCAGAAAGGGCTGCAGCGCGTAGAGGAGCGCGGAGGTCTCGCTGCTCTCGTTCCGGTTCATCTGGCTCAGCACCGGCAGGAGCCGCGCTAAAAGCGCGGGGTCCAGCCCGCCGGTGAGCTGCGAGAGCATGGCGTTCAGGTCGCTCGCGTCCGGCATGGCATTTCCTGCCGCTGCTCCGCTCTGCGGCGGGGGAGGAGAAGCCGCGCTCCCGCCGTCCGTCGCTCCCGCGCCCGACTGCGACAGGCTCTGCGCGAGCTGCATGACCTGCGCCATCGCGTCCTGGTTGGAGAGCAGGCTATTGAGTTTGTCTTCCAGCTCGCTCATGCGGCCCGCCCTCCGTTTCGCTTATTTTTTTGCGCTCTCGCTGATGCGGTTCATCACCGCCATGCCCTCGGGACTCTGCATCAGGTTTGAGAGCATCGCCGCGAGCTCCCTGATGTTGCCCATCGCGGCGCTCTGCGCCGCGCGATTGAGCGCCGCGCCGCCATCCTGCCGGGTGAGCAGCTGCATGAGCTTCTGCCCATCGCCGGATTGCAGGAGCGATTGTGCCATGGCGGGATTCCTGCGGAATTTTTCAATGAGCTGAGCGGTATTTTGATCCATGTCCGTGCCTCCGTTCCGATTCGTTCAAAGCAGTATATGAGCAGGAAAGAGAAAACGTGCCTGCGAAAATCGCAGACACGCTTTCCGGCTTTCTGCTTTATGGCTTCTCGCTCTGCGCCTTGCCGAAGTCGCAGTCGGCGCGCAGCGGGCAGCCGTCGCAGTTCGCCTTGCGGGCGGTGCAGCGGTCGCGGCCAAAGAGCACCATGCGGTGGCAGAAATCACTCGACTCCTCCGGCGGGAGGACAGCGCGCAGCTGCTTTTCCACGCTCAGAGGGTCCTTGCTGCCGTCGGTGAGGCCGAGACGGCCCGTGATGCGGATGCAGTGCGTGTCGCAGACGTAGGCGGGCTGGTGGTAGATGTCGCCGAGAATGAGGTTCGCGGTCTTGCGCCCGATGCCGGGGAGACTCGTCAGCTCCTCCATCGTGCCGGGGACCTTGCCGCCATACTTCTCAAGCAGAATTTTCGCGCATTCGACGAGGTCTTTAGACTTGGTATTGTAAAAGCCGCAGGACTTGATGGCCTCGCCGACCTCTTCGTAGCCGGCGTTGGCGAACGCCTCGAGCGTCGGAAACTTTGCATACAGCGAGGGGGTGACCATGTTGACGCGCGCGTCGGTGCACTGGGCAGAGAGCCGCACGGCAAAGAGCAGCTCATAATCCTTTTGATATTGCAGCGAGCACATGGCGTCGGGGTAGAGCGTCTTCAGTGCCTCAACGATGCGGCGGACAGCGGCTTTGGATTTCATGGGGCGACCTCCCGAATCATTCTTGCCAAAAGCATACCACACATTTCCCGAAAAATCGACAGAAAAAGTGTGGGCAAACGAGAAAAAATATGCTATGATAAAAATACCGAAGAAATGGAGGTGTGGCCATGCGCTTACTCTTCAAGCAGCGCTTTTTTTCATGGTTCGACAGCTATGACATTTATGACGATAATGGCGCGACGGTCTTTACGGTCGAGGGCAAGCTCGCGTGGGGCCATTGCTTACATATTCTCAACGCCGCCGGCGAGCACATCGGCACGGTGCAGCAGCGTATGCTGACCTTCCTGCCGAAGTTTGACCTGTATGAATCCAATCGCTGCATCGGCACGATCAAAAAGGAATTTACGTTCTTTGTGCCGCATTTTACTGTGGAGGGCAGCGATTGGGAGGTCGAGGGGCAGTTCATGGAATGGGATTACACCATCGTCAGCGCCTCGCGCGGCACGGTCGCAACGATCGGCAAGGAGCTGTTCCACTGGACGGACACCTATGTCATCGACGTGGCGGACCCCGCCGACGCGCTGCACGCGCTGATGGTCGTGCTGGCCATCGACGCGGAGAAGTGCAGCCGCAGCAGCTGAGGAGGGGAGAGAATGAGCACAAGACCGCTCGCGGACGAAATTCGCCCGCAGAGCCTGGACGAGGTCGTGGGCCAACGCCATCTGATCGGGCCGGGCGGCGTGCTGCGCCGTCTGATCGACGCGGGCACGAGCGCGAACATGATCTTCTACGGCCCCTCCGGCACGGGAAAAACGACCATCGCCAACATTATCGCCAACAAGACGAATAAAACGCTCTACCGGCTCAACGCGACGACCGCGAGCTTACAGGACGTGAAGGATATCATCGCGAGCGTCGGCACGCTGATGGCGCCCGGGGGCATTCTGCTCTACCTCGATGAGATCCAGTATTTCAACAAAAAGCAGCAGCAGAGCCTGTTGGAGTTCATGGAAAACGGCTCCATTACGCTTATCGCGTCCACAACGGAGAATCCATTTTTTTATGTTTACAACGCGCTGCTCTCGCGCTCGACGGTGTTCGAGTTCAAGCAGGTCGAGCCGCGCGAGCTGCTGCCCGCCGTCGAGCGGGCGCTTGGCATCCTCAAGGAGCGCAGCCCGCTCCCGCTTGCGTGGGAGGAGGGCGTGCCCATGCAGATCGCGACCCAATGCGGCGGCGATGTGCGCAAGGCCATCAATGCCTGCGAGCTGCTTTATGAGGCGGCGGAGGCAAAGAACGGAGAGCTTTTGCTGACAAGCGAAGACGCCTTACAGGTGGCACAGCGCAGCGCGATGCGCTACGATAAGGGCGGCGACGCGATGTACGACATGGCCTCGGCGCTGATGAAGTCGCTGCGCGGCAGCGACCCGGACGCGGCGCTCCATTACCTCGCGCGTTTCCTCGAGGCAGGCGATCTCGTGACGCCCTGCCGCCGGCTTTTGTGCTCGGCGAGCGAGGATATCGGCATGGCTTACCCTCAGGCAATCGCCATCGTGAAGGCCTGTGTGGATACCGCGATGCAG
Source organism: uncultured Oscillospiraceae bacterium (assembly GCA_937915075.1). GTDB lineage: Bacteria > Bacillota > Clostridia > Oscillospirales > Oscillospiraceae > Hominicoprocola. The sequence goes on along the minus strand of CALDMA010000130.1, from coordinate 3,420 downwards.
CTGGGACTGCCCGAAGCGCAGCTGCCGCTGGCGCAGGCGGCGATCCTGCTTGCGACCGCGCCGAAGTCCAACAGTGTGGTCGAGGGCATCAACGCGGCGTGGGCCGACGTCAAGCGCGGCAGGACCGGCGATATCCCGCGCGAGCTGCAAAACGTCCATGCGGACTCCACGGGCCTCGAGCGCGAGCAGGGCTACAAGTACCCGCACGAGTTCCCGAACCATTGGGTGAAGCAGCAATACCTGCCTGACCCGATCAAAAAAGCGGTCTACTATCGCTATGGCGACAACAAGGTCGAGCAGGCCGCGGCGAAATACTGGGAGGCGATCAAGCATGCCGATGGACATTAGGCTCCATGATAGGGTCGAAATGAAAAAGCCCCACCCCTGCGGCGAAAAGATTTTCGAGATCACGCGCGTGGGCATGGACGTGAAGCTCAGATGCAGCGGCTGCGGCCATGAGGTGATGCTGCCGCGCGCGAAGGCGGAGAAGGGCATCAGGAAGATTCTCGAACGGGAGGAGAAAGCCGATGAATAAGAAAACGCGCGCGATGGCGCTCATTCTGGTGGTCGTGATGATCGTCTCGCTGCTGGCGAGCATGGTCATTCCGTTCCTGTAAGCCGATATGGAGTGACCGCAGGGCCGTCCGTACATTTTGTGCGGACGGCCCTGTTTCGTCCTTTTTCCGCGTCCGCGCTGTGGTATGCTGACGGCACGGAAGAGGGGGTGACCGGCATGGTGGTCTACTGGGACCTTGCGGCGCTGGTGAACGGCGCGGCGGATTATCTGCTGCTGCTGTCGGCGGCGCGGCTCGCGGGGCGGACGGTGCCGCGGCTGCGGCTCCTCGGCGCGGCGGCCTTCGGCGCGGCTTACGCTGTGCTCCGGCTCGTTCTGCCGTGCTCGCCGTGGCTGACCGCCGCGGCGTTCGTCGGGATGGCGCTGCTCGCCTTCCGCGGCACGGGACGGGCATTCAAGCTGGGGCTGCTGACGCTGCTGCTCTCCTGCGCCCTCGGCGGAGGTGTGCTGCTGCTAGGCCAATGCTGCGGTGCATTGGAGCGCGTCGCGCGCGGCGTGATCCTCGCGCAGCTGCCGTGGGGTGTGCTTCTCGGCGCGATGGGCGTGACCTATCTGCTGCTCTCGACCGTTTTTCGCGGCGGAGCGAGGCACGACGGCGGGGAGCTGCTGCGCGTGACGCTCACGCGCGGCGGGAAGACCGTCAAGCTTCGGCTGCTGCACGACAGCGGAAACCTGCTCACCGATCCCGCCACAGGGGAGAACGTACCGGTGATCGGAGAAAGCGCTCTGCGCGCGCTGCTGCCGAAACGCGAGGAGGGTTACATAACGCTTTCCTGCACGACGGCGGGCGGCAGCGGGGTGCTGCGGGCGTTTTACTGCGACAGCGTTCGCGTGAACGGCAGGGACTTGGGACGGCGGCTGATCGCCGTCTCGCCGGACATTTACGGCGACGGCGGCTTTCAGGGCGTATGGCGCATGGAGGAACAGGAGGGAGAACATGAGTTGGTTCAGGCAGCTTTGGGATAGGCTCCGCGCATGGCTCGCGCGACACGGCCTGCTGCCGCGCAGCGGCATCTTCTACATTGGCGGCAGCGATTCGCTCCCGCCGCCGCTCTCGCGCGACGTGGAGGCGCAGATGATCGCGCAGCTGGACGAGGGCGACTTCGAGGTGCGGCAGATCCTCATTGAGCACAATCTCCGTCTCGTCGCCTACATCGCCCGCCGCTTCGACAACACCGGCATCAACATCGAGGACCTTATCTCCATCGGCACCATCGGTCTCATCAAGGCCATCAACACCTACCGCAGCGACAAGAACATCAAGCTCGCGACCTACGCCTCACGCTGCATCGAGAATGAAATACTCATGTACCTGCGCAAGAATGCCAACCAAAAGGTCGAGGTCAGCTTCGACGAGCCGCTCAACACGGACTGGGACGGCAACGAGCTGCTGCTCTCGGATATTCTCGGCACGGACGGCGACACGGTGCTTCGCCCCATCGAGGACGACGTGGACCGCCAGCTGCTGACGACCGCGGTCAGCCGCCTTTCCGACCGCGAGCGCGAGATCATCACGCTGCGTTTCGGCCTTGGCGGGCGGGAGGAAAAGACGCAGAAGGAGGTCGCCGACTACCTCGGCATTTCGCAAAGCTACATCTCAAGGCTGGAAAAGCGTATCATCGCGCGGCTCAAGCGCGAGATCCTCAAGATGTCTTGACAAATCGGTCGATATTGCATATAATAACAGCCGAAAATGCAAGGAAACGGAAGAGTACGCGGCTCACGAAGCGCAGAGAGAGGGCGGATGGTGTAAGTCCCTCGTGAGCGGGCCGCCGAAGTCGCCGCGGAGCAGCCGGGCTGAACGATGCAGTAGGCCGGACGGGAACTCCCGTTACAGAGTCGCGAGTGTCCGCCGACGCGGCGGGAATTCAGGTGGTAACACGGTCATTGATCGCCCTGAGCAGGTTTGCTCAGGGCGTTTTTCTTTGAAAGGGAGGCTTTATGGACTACTTTGTGCTGCGCTTTGACCACAGCTACCGGAAGGAGGATTTCCGCGCATTGAGTAAGCTCGCGGATAAGACAACGCGCAAATGGAGCGGTCGTATCATTGCCGTATTTGGCTTTGTGGTCGGACTGTTTGCTTTTCTCTCCGGTATTTTGATGCTGTGGTCAGACCGGGAGATATCCGATCTTACCGCAACGCTGCTGCTCTTTGGCGGCTTGTGTCTGGTGCTCGGCTTTTTCCGCAACCGCCTGAATGCGTGGGGCGCAAGAAAACAGTCGCTTCAGGTCGAGAATCTGACCATAAAATTCAGCGACGAGGGCCTGACGCAGAGCAGCAGCAAGGCCGCGGCATCGGTGCCGTACCATGCGTTCGAGCGCTTGTATCACTATCGGGACCGCTATTTCCTCTTTGTGGACAAGCTGCACGCCTATATCCTGCCGGAGGACCGCTTCGTGGTCGGTGACAGCGCGGATTTCCGCGCGTTCATCGAGGCCAAGACCGGCAAAACGGTGGAATATATCTGAGCGAAAATCAAAACGATAACAGGAGAGAGAAGATGAAATTCGTATTTGAAGCCAAGGCAAGCGATTATGACCTCGCCGCCGAGCAGGAGATCCTGCTGCGCCATGTCAGCAACCGCAAGGCCAAGTGGATCGCGGCGGCGGCGCTGAGCGCCGTGACAGTCGTTCTGTGCATTCTGATCGCCGTATTCCGGCATAAGGACATGACGGAGGCTGCGCAGGTCGCGGCGCTGGTCGTCGGCGTGATCCTGTTTCAGCAGGGCTATCTGGACTACACGAGCGGCAATCCCAAGGCATTTCTCAAGCTGCTCTACCGTGGGCGGAGGGATCAGACCTACGCCGACCTGAATAAGGTGCTGCGCATTGAGATCACCGAGGAC
>CALDMA010000129.1 GCA_937915075.1 uncultured Oscillospiraceae bacterium | reverse complement strand
GCGACTTCGATCCCCAGCCTGTCATCACGAAGGATAACGTCACGATGCAGATCGACACGGTCATCTACTTCCAGATCACCGACCCCAAGCTCTACACCTACGGCGTCGAGCACCCGATGAACGCCATCGAGAATCTGACCGCCACGACGCTCCGCAACATCATCGGCGAAATGGAGCTCGACCAGTCCCTCACCAGCCGCGACGTCATCAACGCCAAGATGCGCTCCATCCTCGACGAGGCCACCGACCCCTGGGGCATCAAGGTCAACCGCGTGGAGCTCAAAAACATTCTGCCGCCCAAGGAAATTCAGAACGCCATGGAAAAGCAGATGAAGGCCGAGCGCGAGCGCCGCGAGTCCATCCTGCAGGCCGAGGGTCAGAAGCAGAGCCAGATCCTCGTCGCCGAGGGCGAAAAGCAGTCCACCATCCTCAAGGCGGACGCCGAGAAGCAGGCCGCCATTCTCCACGCTGAGGCGGAGCGGCAGGCCGCCGTGCTCCGCGCCGAGGGCGAGGCCGAGGCCATTATGAAGGTCCAGACCGCGCTGGCGGACTCCATCAAGCTCCTCAACAACGCCAACCCCAACGATCAGGTCGTCAAGCTCAAGGCGCTCGAATCCTTCGAGAAGGCTGCCGACGGTCAGGCGACGAAGATCATCGTTCCCAGCGAGATCCAGAGCCTTGCCGGCCTCGCGGCGAGCTTCAAGGGCCTGCTTGAGGACGAGAAGAAGTAAATCCCGCACCGCGAAGGAGAGCGCTTCGGCGCTCTCCTTTTTGTAACCCTTTTGTAACGACTTTTTCGCGGAAATATGTTATTATGTAAATCAACAACATGGCTTGGGGAGGAACACGATGAAAACGAAGCTTACCGCGCTGCTGCTTGCCGCGGCGCTCGCGCTGACGCTCGCCGCCTGCGGCGAAAAGGATCCTGCGGACACGCCGCTGCCCGACGAACCGCCAAAGTCTGTCGCCGAGCAGCCCGCCGCGGACGATGAATGGACCGTCCTGCACGCGGACGACGTGCTGCTGCACGAGGAGCCGTTCACTCTCTGCGAGGGCAGAACAGCGACGCTGCGGCTCTATGGCCGTCAGGACGGCGAGTACGACCGCGGCGTGAGCCGCGTCCTTCTCCTGTGGGACAACGGCGGCGAGCAGGAGCTGCGCACCGCCGACGTCGGCGACGACGTCTGGTGTACGGACGGCTACACGAACTGCTGGAACGCGGACGGCGGGCTCGTGACCGGCGACTACAACTTCGACGGCTATACGGACCTCGGCCTGCAGATCGACACGCCCGCCTACAACCTGCCCTATTACTATTGGTTCTACGACGCGGAGACCGACCGCTTCGCACCCTATCGCAGCTGGACCTATCAGCTTGAGATCGACGAGGAGAACAAGGCGTGCATCTGCCAGTGGCATTCTACGCCTGAGTATTACACCGACATCTACCGCCCCGACGGGAACGGCGGGCTGTACCTTGCCCGGCGCGACACGGAGGTTTACGGCGAAAGCGGCACGCAGCAGTATACGGAGCACTACACGCGCGATGAACGGCCCCTCGCCTATGCCGACCTCGACCGCGACGGCGAGGATGAAATTCTTGTCCTCACGGCCTCGGAGCCGGACGAACTCGCAATGCGCTTCTACACGCTGGACGTGAAAAAGTACGACGGCACAGCGCTCTTTACCAAGGAGGTCACCCCCTACTATACCGGTTGGGACACTTTCTTCCTCTGCTACGGAGAGGATGAAAACGGCGTGTGGGGCGCGGATGTGCTGTGCTATCAGACCCATGAGGACAGGGGCGTGGGCAGCTGCTCCTACGATTTGATCTCCTACGCCGGCGGGCGGGAGCGCTACCTTGACGGAAACACCATCACCTTTGTGCTAGAAGCGGACGACGCCGCGCCGACCCCCGATATCGACCGTGCGACGCAGGCGGAATTTGAGCGCTTCCGCGAGGGGGTGGCGTCGCTGCTGGAGGGAGGCACATATCTGCTCTTTTGCAGCGGTCCTGCCGAGGAGCCCGACACACAGCAGGCAGTTGAAAATATCCTTGCCGGGCTCGACGCGCTGGAGGCCCGTCTCTACTCCAATGCGGGCTGAGCGTGATGCGCGCGTCTGATGCTCATCATTAGCTGCGCTTATCAAACTGTGCAAAACCATAAAAAGCGCCCGAAAACGGGCGCTTTTCTCTCCCTTTTTTTGGTCTCTCCGTCACCTTGTTTTTCTTGCGCAAATGCTCTATCATACGATACAATATCTACAATGGCAGCACAGTCCGCGCACTTATATTATACGACAGGAGGACGGTCCCATGGAACTGCTCAAGGAACGCATTCGCCGCGAAGGCAAGGTCCTGCCCGGCAACATCATCAAGGTCGACGGCTTTCTCAACCACCGCGTCGACACCAAGCTGCTCGAGGCTCTGGCCGATGAGTTCGCGAAGTATTTTGACATCAGCAAGATCACCATGGTTTTAACAGCGGAGGCAAGCGGCATCGCTTTGGCCACGATCTGCGCCCAGAAATACGGTGTTCCCATGCTGTTCGCCAAAAAGGCGAAGAGCGACAACATCGAGGGCGGATTGTACCAGAGCGAGGTCTTTTCTTATACCTACAAAAAGAAGGTCACTCTGATCGTCAGCCATGAGTGGCTGCACGCGGACGACCACGTTCTCATCATCGACGATTTCATGGCCAAGGGCTACGCGATGCAGGGCCTCGTCGACCTCGTCAATGCCGCGGGCGCGACGCTCGAGGGCATCGGCGTCGCGGTCGAAAAGGGCTTCCAGGGCGGCGGCGACAAATTCCGCGCCTCTGGCGTGCCGTACAAAGCGCTTGCCGTCATCGAGCAGGCGGACGAGAACGGCATCCTCTTCCGTGAGGACGACTGAGATGAAAAAGGTACTGGTATTGGATTTCGGCGGGCAGTACAATCTGCTCGTCGCGCGCCGCGTGCGTGAATGCGGCGTCTACTGCGAGATCAAGCCTTACACCATGTCGATGGACGACATCCGCGCCTTCGATCCCGCCGCTATCATCTTCACTGGCGGTCCCGCGACGGTGTTCGAGCCGAACGCCCCCGCGCTCGACAACGCCATCTTCGAGCTGGGTCTGCCCATCCTCGGCATCTGCTACGGCCAGCAGCTGATGATCCATCAGCTCGGCGGTGCCTGCCGCAGAGCCGAGGTCCGCGAGTACGGCAAGGTAGAGCTGACACACGACGGCACGAGCCTGCTGTTCGACGGCGTCGAGCCGACGAGCATCTGCTGGATGAGCCACGGCGTCGAGGTCGAAAAGCTCTCCCCCGGCTTCCGCGCCATCGCACACACCGCGGGCTGCGCCTACGCCGCCATCGAGAACGCGGAACGAAAGCTCTACGGCGTGCAGTTCCACCCCGAGGTGCTGCACACCGTCCACGGCACCGAAATTCTGAAAAACTTTCTCTACAAGGTCTGCGGCCTTTCCCCCGAGTGGAGCATGGCGAATTACGTCAGCGAAGCCATCGGGGAGGTCCGCGCCAAGGTCGGCAGCGGCAAGGTGCTGCTGGCGCTCTCCGGCGGCGTGGACAGCGCCGTGGCCGCCGCGCTCCTCTACCGCGCGGTCGGCGAACAGCTCACCTGCATCTTTGTCGATCACGGTCTGCTGCGCAAGGACGAGGGCGATCAGGTCGAGCAAGCCATGCACGACTGCCTTGGTATGCGCATCGTGCGCGTGAACGCGCAGGAGCGTTTCCTCACCAAGCTCGCCGGCATCTCCGAGCCGGAGCGCAAGCGCAAGATCATCGGCGAGGAATTCATCCGCGTCTTTGAGGCCGAGGCCAAAAAGCTTGGACGCGTTGATTTTCTCGCGCAGGGCACCATCTACCCCGACGTGGTGGAGTCGGGCGTCGGCGGTGAGAGCGTCGTCATCAAGAGCCACCACAACGTTGGCGGACTTCCCGACCATGTGGACTTCAAGGAGATCATCGAGCCCCTGCGTCGTCTCTTCAAGGACGAGGTGCGCCAGCTCGGCATTGAGCTGGGCCTGCCCGAGAGCCTTGTCTGGCGTCAGCCCTTCCCCGGCCCGGGCCTTGCCATCCGCGTCATCGGCGAGATCACCGAGGAGAAGCTGCACATCGTCCGCGAGGCGGACGCCATTTTCCGCGAGGAGGTCGCCAAGGCGGGCCTCGAGCGCAGCATCAACCAGTATTTTGCCGCGCTTACGAACCTGCGCTCCGTCGGCGTCATGGGCGACGAGCGCACCTATGACTACGCCATTGCGCTGCGCGCGGTGGAGACGCAGGACTTCATGACCGCCGACTTCTCGCGTCTGCCGTGGGAGCTGCTCGACACCGTCTCCCGCCGCATCGTGAACGAGGTCAAGGGCGTCAACCGCATCCTCTACGACGTCACCTCCAAGCCCCCCGCCACGGTGGAGCTCGAATAATGTGCAAATCCTGAAAAGTATTGAAGCAATGCGATATTTTGGAGGCTGAAAGGCTCATTGATACTGCTTTGATACTATCGGACTATTATTCATCAAGAGAGACATAAGAATGCCCTCTGAGAAACGGTAAGTTTTTCAGAGGGCATTTTTGTGTCTATTTTTCTTTGCGCCACTTTTTCTTCGGTTCGTAGCGGCCGCAGTCATCGGCAGTCTGCGGCCAGTTGAGCTTCCATTCCAGATACTCTTCCTTGGTGATCTCACCCTCCCGGAGTTGTTTCTTGCGGAGCTGCCACTCCTTTAAGAACTCATCCAGCAGGCGATACCGGAAGCTGACCGCCATGTGCTTTTCTGGGAAATCCGGGTCGGTGGTGTCTGTGACCTCATAGAGCCGGGTGCCGGGGTAGTGCTCGTCCAGCTCAAACAAGGTGTACATCACATCCTCTGCGGCGTACAAGGTCGGCTCATAGAGGGAACGGTAGTTCACGTCCAGTACCTCCGCGATCTTGCGGAGCAGCTCTTCTTTGGGAGTGCGGGTGTTGCTTTCGTATTGTGCGATACGGATGTCTGCGCTCTTCTCCTCAAACCCGATGGCGATGCCCAGCTCTTTTTGGGTCATGCCACGGAAGTTGCGGGCGCGCTTGATGCGGTCACCGACTGCCATGTGGTTGCCTCCTGACTTAAACATATTTGTTGAACCTAGTATAACACAGGAAAATAGGAGGTGCAATAGAAAATAAACAAAAAAGTTTAAGATTTTACCTGAAAACCTCTTGACTTAACGGAATGTGTTTAGTATAATGATGACACAAAAGATAAACAAAAATGCTTAGTAAAAATTGAATGACCGCCAAACTGACCCAAACCGCCAAGACCTTCCGAAAGGAAGCGAGCGCTTCGCAAGGGGACGGCACAGCACCGCCAAGGGGATATGCCTGCCGGAAGTCAGCGAGGATGAAGCGGCACCGAAATGAAACCGACAAAGAAAGGACAGAAAATGGCAAACAGCATTTTTATCAAGGCGGACGAACTGGCAAAGGAACTGGACATCTCGCAGGGGCTGGCATACAAGATGATCGCCCAGTGGAACGAGGAACTGAGAGCCAAGGGCTACACGACCGTAGGAGGCCGGGTAAGCAGGAGGTACTATCAGGAGAAAATCTACGGTGCAGGAGAGGAGTGATAGGATGCCAGCCTACAAGGACAGCAGGCAAGGCACATGGTACGCTGCCTTCTACTTCGAGAACTGGAAAGGGGTGAAGCAGAAGAAGCTGAAACGAGGGTTTGCCACCAAGAAGGATGCTCTGGCGTGGGAGCGGGAGTTCCTTCTGCAACAGGCGGCAGACCTGACCATGACCTTTGAAGCCTTCGTAGAAATTTATATCACGGACAAAAAGAAGCGGCTCCGGGAGAACACATGGTCTACCAAGGAGCACATCATCCGGACGAAAATCTTACCGTACTTCAAGGAAAAACGGCTCAGTGAGATAAAGCCGCGGGATGTGATCGCATGGCAGAACGAGATGCTGAACTACCGGGACAAGAACGGTAAAGCATACTCACCAACCTACCTTAAAACGCTCCACGGACAACTCAGTGCCATCTTGAACCACGCAGTCCGGTTCTATGGGCTGAAATCAAATGCAGCAGCTACAGCCGGGTGCATGGGGTCAGAAAAGCACAAGGAGATGCTCTTCTGGACAAAGGAAGAGTACCTCAAGTTCGCGGAAGCTATGATGGACAAGCCGCAATCCTACTATGCGTTTGAAGTCCTCTACTGGTGTGGCATCCGGGAGGGCGAATTGCTGGCTCTGACCCCGGCAGACTTTGATTTGGACAAGGGGCTGCTCTCCATCACCAAATCTTATCAAAGGCTGAAAGGCCGGGATGTGATCACCGACCCGAAAACACCTAAGAGCGTCCGGGTCATCCAGATGCCGCAGTTCCTGACGGACGAGATCAGGGACTACCTGAAATCTCTCTACAAAGTCCAGCCAGACCAGCGGATATTTGAAGTGACCAAGAGTTACCTGCATCACGAGATGGACAGGGGAGCCAAGGAAGCCGGGGTGAAGCGAATCCGAATCCATGACCTGCGGCACTCCCATGTATCGCTGTTGATCGAGATGGGCTTCTCGGCTCTGGCAATCGCTGACCGGGTAGGGCATGAGAGTGTGGACATCACCTATAAGTACGCCCACCTCTTCCCCTCAAAGCAGCAGGAGATGGCGCAGAAGCTGGACATGGAACGAAAGGAGGGATGAAGATGGAACGAGTGCTCGACCAACAAGGCCGCTGGAGGAACAAGGTGGTAGCCTTCCGAATGTCACCGGAAGAGGATGAGGTACTGGAAGCAAAAGTCAGGCTCTCCGGGTTGACCAAGCAGGAGTATATCATCCGCCGCCTGACTGACCGGGAGATCACCGTGGTAGGCAACCCAAGGGTCTACAAAGCCCTGCGAGGCCAGATGGAGCTGATCTATCAGGAATTGCAGCGGCTGGCAGTGGATGAAGAAGTCCCACCGGACTTGCTGGAAACCTTGCAAATGGTGGCTTTGACGTTGAACGGACTTAAGGAGGAATGCGAATGACGGACAATAGAAAAACGACCGTACCGGGTGCATCTGTTGGCGCAGATGCGGTACAGTCGTCCTCAAAAATCAACACCAATATTATAACAAATTCGGACAAGCAAATCAATCTGCAAGCCGCGAAAAAGTCAAACAATTTCGGGCTGAACACGGTATCAATGACTGAGCTGTACGACACAGTTTATCCACCCCGGAAGCCCATCGTGAACGACCTGCTGTACAGCGGCACCTACCTCTTCGTAGGTGCGCCCAAGGTGGGCAAGTCCTTCTTCATGGGACAGCTTGCCTACCATGTGGCGATGGGGCTTCCGCTGTGGGAGTACGAGGTGCATCAGGGCACCGTCCTCTATCTGGCCTTGGAAGATGATTACGCCCGGTTGCAGCGGCGGCTCTCCCGGATGTTCGGGATAGAGGAAACCAGCAACCTCTACTTTGCAACACAGGCCAAATCCGTGAGCGAAGGGCTTGACCAGCAGTTGGAGGGCTTCATCCGAGAACACCCGGATGTGCGGCTCATCATCATCGACACCTTGCAGAAGGTGCGGGAGATCGGCGGTGACCGATACAGCTACGCCAGCGATTATGAGATCGTGACCAAGCTGAAAGCGTTCAGCGACAGGTACGGCATCTGCCTGCTAGTGGTTCACCACACCCGGAAGATGGAAGCCGAGGACAGCTTTGACATGATCTCCGGCACCAACGGCCTGTTGGGTGCAGCGGATGGAGCGTTCATCATGCAGAAGAAGCGGCGCACAGATAACACCGCTCTGCTGGACATTGTAGGACGCGACCAGCCAGACCAAGAACTGACGTTGGAGTTCAACCGGGAACGCTGCGTGTGGGAGTTCCAAGGAGCCGAAACGGAACTCTGGAAGCTACCGCCCGACCCGCTTCTGGAAGCGGTGGCAAAGGTGCTCACCCCGGAACAGCCAGAGTGGAGCGGTACGCCCACGGAACTGCTGGAACGTCTGTCGGGTGTGAGCATACAGGCAAACATCCTGACCCGGAAGCTGAACGTGAGTGCCGACAGGCTCTACAACGACTACGGAATCCGGTACGAAAGCAGGCGTACCCATGAGGGCAGAGTGGTCAAATTGACGCTGGAAAATTCTGGCGCGTGACGATTCGTGACGGTTGTGACGGTATTTTTGCTACTAGGTAAAATACCGTCACAATCGACACAACCGACACGGGATGGTGATAATGATGAAAAATGTGCAAATTTCACAGGAACTTTTCGTTGCTTTGCTGAAATATCATCTGAGCGGCGAAAATGAGTACGAAGAGGTCATTGAGCAGGGCTTGGAGCAAAAACTGGACGCGATGCTGCGGCATGAGCTGTATGCCCAGTACAAGACAGCACCCACCGAGGAACAGCGGGAACAGGCTCGGCAGGAGTATCTGGACAGGCGAGGTGTGCCAGAGAGCTTCCGCTGGTGATTCCCTCTATTGGCAAAGGACAGGAGCGTGTCACGCTCCTGTGAGAAGCAATTAGGCAGGAAGGTGGTGTTGGACAGGGCAGCGGCGAGGCGCAGCGAAACCCCGTCCGCAGACGGAAGCCCCCGGCAGGGCGCAAAGGCATCTTTTGATGGACGGAACGTCTGTCAAAAGTGCTTTTGCGTTACTTTCGACGAAAGTAACAAAGTCTGTGCCGTGTCCGGCACCAGTTACTTCCACAGAGAAAGGACGTGCGATTGAAAAGAACCATTTCAGCAATGCGGGGTCCCGGCTCCCTCAACCATAACCGGAGAAGTTTCACCGCTGAAAACGTAGACCCGGAGCGCAGCAGTCTGAATGTCGTGTACCGGGATGAGCCGATTCAGAAAGTGTACCATGAACTGTTTGACGGGGCGGTAAAACGCTACAACGCCAAGCAGAAGCGGAAAGACCGCTGCATCACCGACTACTATGAGCACCTGCGGACAGGCAAGCAGGAAAAGCTCTTCCATGAGCTGATCGTCCAGATTGGCAACAAGGATGATATGGGTGTCCAGACCGAGAACGGCGCACTGGCAAAAGAACTTCTGGGTGAGTATATGCAGGGGTTCCAAGAGCGTAATCCGACACTGCGGGTGTTCGGGGCGTTCCTCCACATGGACGAGGCCACGCCCCATCTGCACATCGACTTTGTGCCGTATGTATCTGGATGGAAGGGCAAAGGGCTGGATACCAAGGTGTCCTTGAAACAGGCATTGAAAGCGTTGGGCTTTGCAGGAGGCTCTAAGAGAGAATCCGAACTGAACCAGTGGATAAACGCCGAGAAAGAGCAGCTTGCCGCTGTGATGGAGCGGCACGGCATTGAGTGGGAGCGGAAAGGCACCCATGAGGAGCATCTGTCGGTGCTGGACTTCAAGAAACAGGAGCGCGGCAAAGAGGTAGCTGCACTGGAAGCCGCTAAGCAGGAGTGCCAGACCGACCTGACCGAGATGCAGGAGCAGCTGGAAACGGCGCAGACAGCCGTAGAAGCCGCTGAACAGCGGGTGCAGAAAGCAGAGCTGACCTACCAGAAGCAGAGCCAGAAGTTAAACAAACTGGCTCCCCTCATGGAGGGACTGGAAAGCCTGTCGGCACAGTATTCCCAGCGGCCAGAGGAATGGGTGCCAGAAGCAGCTACGTTTGAAACGGCCAAGAGCTACCGGGAAAAGAAGGCCATGCCGCTGATCAGGAAGCTGGTGGAGGTGCTCTTTGCCCTCCATCGGAAGTATTGGGAGGTCAAGGACGAGCGGGATAAGTACCAGCACTTCTATCAGGATGAGAAGAAGGCTACCCGTCATCTGAGCCGACAGTTGGAGCAGGCAGAAGCCGAAAATTCGCAGCTCTACGCGATGAAGCGTGATTTTGGACGAGTGTGGAACTATTTCGGTGCCGAGAAGATGCAGCAGGTCATTGGGCTTATGAGGGAGCAGGAGCAGACCGCAGATAGAAGCCAGAAAAAGAGCAGACAGAACAGCGTAGAGCTGTAAGATAGGATAGCATAGCAGACCCCCGCCAGCAGATGTTAGCGGGGGTCTGTACATATAGGGGGCAACCCTTCGGAAATTCCGAAAAGTTCAAGCCAGTTGTTAAGTGCTGCTTAATAACTCGGATGCGGGCAACTATCCGGGATTTCCGGATAGTTCGATTTTCGTAGGGCTACTATTAAGAAAAACTTAATGATTGAAAAGTACAATCATGATGTGATATATTATGTTTTGAGAGATAATACGAGCTTATATAAAGTGCGGGAGGTGGAACAGATATGGCTGATGGGATTGAGGTATTCAAGGAACAATATCCGTCATTGGAGTCATACTGGAGGTCAATTATCCTGTTTGGCCGAAACGTTGCATCCTATAAGTTTGCACTTGCAGAGTCACTTCTTGAATTGGCTCCCACCGGAAAAACAGTAATTACGTTGGATGAATTGGCAGTTCCATTTTCAAAATATTTATGCCAACATATAGAAAATGCCCCGAAGCAGGCTACGAGTCAGAAAAGCCAGTTTTTGGATGCGTGCAAGCAATATAATGATGGTTTGATTTCTCATCAAAAGCTAATTGATGTAACTGTTGCTAAAGGGTTCAACAATGTAATTGATGCTTTCCATGTTGTGAATCGGGGAAATATTCCAGTTGAATTCTATAAAAAAGACTATGCGAATGGAACCAAGAAAATTATTCTTACCGATGAGATATATAAGTTACAAGAAACTCCATTTGCCGATAACTTTGCTGTTGAAGCAGAATCCAGATGGAATCTTGTGGAAACAGCTTGGGGATTAAATATTTCGCGTAACCTTCTTAATGTTCGATACGATGATGAGTCTAAAATTTTCTTCGTGGACAGCAATTTTAAGAGAAAGGATGTTACTTCAGCCCGTGGGGCCCTAAACGGATATCAAAAGGGAAAATGCTTTTATTGCTTCGATGATATTACCGTTAGCAGCGATGATACGAATACGTGTGATGTAGACCACTTCTTCCCACATACATTGCAGCCCCTGTTCCCAGACATCAATCTGGATGGTGTTTGGAACCTTGTGCTGACATGCCCTGCCTGTAATAGAGGCGAGGGTGGCAAATTTGCAAGAGTTCCAGCGACTAAATACCTAACTAGGCTGCATAAACGAAATGAATTTCTCATTAGCAGCCATCATCCTTTGAGGGAAACTATTATTAGGCAGACAGGTGCAACGGAGCAAGAAAGAAGAGCATTCTTGGCATCCGTTGATCAGAGAGCGATTGATGCGCTCATTCATAGATGGGAAACGCCAGAGGTGGCTCCGGCAACATTTTAGGAGGACTTGTGGACAATACAAATAAAAATCAGAACGAGCAGAAGACCATTGAATATTATAATTCAAATGCAGAAGAATTTTACGAGTCAACTGTGACTGCTGACATGAGTGTGCAGTATAAGCGATTTGAAAAGTACTTAGGTGATGGCGCTCATATTTTGGATTGTGGCTGCGGCTCCGGAAGGGACAGCAAGCATTTTCTTGAGAACGGTTTTGAAGTAATTGCCATTGATGGCTCAGAAGAACTATGCAAAAAAGCCAGTGAACTTACGGGCTTAGAAGTACGACATATGTATTTCCAAGACCTGAATTTTGACAATGACTTTGATGGAGTATGGGCTTGTGCTTCTTTACTGCACGTTAAGAAGGGTGAGCTTCCGGATGTGTTGACCAAGATTACAAAGGCACTCAGAGATGGAGGTGTCTTGTATGTATCGTTCAAATACGGCGACTTTTCTGGGGAACGGAACGGCAGATTCTTTACAGATCTTGACGATGAATCTTTTGAAACTTTGATTGCAGATATTCCAGAGATGGTCTTAAAGGAAAAATATATCTCAACGGATGTTAGGCCGGGAAGAGAAAATGAGCGCTGGTTGAATGCCATAGTTATTAAGCGTAAAGAGCTTGGTCATAAAAGCAGATGTTGAAAAGCTTGATATAGGATAAAAGGTAACAAAATACGAAAACAGATTGAAAAACGGAAGATAGTACGTTATAATACTCACAGAGGTTCCGCTGGTTGTGTGATACTATTCTGATACTAAAAAATCAGCAAGCCACATCTACCACAGCAATCTCATGGAAAAGTGAACATCCAAGAATAGGCTTACTAAACAAATTTGCTTAGCAAGAATCTGAGCTTACCGAGCTCGAATAATTCCAGAGAAGGCGGAACTCCTTGTAAATCAAGGATTTTCGACCGCCTGAGCCTCTTCGCGGCAACGATTTGGCAACAGAATTTCATTATTCTCAAGAAAAGAGCTATCTGCTTTAGAATGACATGCTCCCTCCATGAGAGACAGTGAAAAAAAGCAAACTGTCGATCATGGAGGGAGCATATCATTTAGCTATTCCGCAGCCTTATTGTACATTATCGCATCTTCTTTAAGTATCAGAAGATAGCCCCTAATAGACTCAGCCGTTGTACTGGTTATACAGAGCAGTCCACTTTTCAAGCATGGCGCTCTTGTTTGCAATCAGCCAATCAATGTCGCGGTTGACCCACTTGATCGAAGAGCTGTCGGGCAGATAGCTGTTTTCAACCACAACATCCTCGTTGGTGAAGCGAACCGTGCCGACATAGTTGGCGCGGAAGGACTGGCCCTCGGCGCTCTGGAGATAGTCGATCATCGCCTTGGCAGCGTCCATGTGGGGAGCGCCCTTGACGATAGCGGCAGCAAAAGCGAAGGCAGAGGAACCCTCGGAAGGATAGACCATCTTGATGTTCTCCGCGCCGTTCTTGAGCAGCGTAGAGGCACCGTCCTCATAGGTCAAGCCAACAACATACTCACCGGCCTGAACGTTCTTGAAGCAGGCGGAGGAGGAGCCGGCAACGACCATGCCGTTAGCGAGCAAGCCTTCGATCACATCCCACGCCTCATCGGAGTCGTTGCCGTAAACGGCAAAGATGTTGGACAGATTGTTCCACGCAGCAGAGGAAGAGGTCGGGTCGGAGAACACGATCTTACCGTTGAGAGCAGGATTCATCAAGTCAGCATAGCCGTTGATCTCAATGCCGAGCTCCTTTTCAAGGTCGGTATTGACGCACAGCACAGTAGAGGAGAGGTGATCGTAGTTATAAAAGCCGTTGTTGCTGCGGTACTGCTCGGGCATTTCGCTGTCATGAACGGAAACATAGGGCTCGAACACATCGGCATACTTATCGCCGTCCGCTTGGTTCAGGCCAGAATAGAACACGTCGATCGTGGGGTTGCCGCCCTCGGCCTGAACACGCGCAATGCCCTCGCCGGCGGAGCAGGTAACGAACTCGATCTCAACGTCGGGATAGAGCTCATTAAAGCCGACCTGGATCGCCTCAAGGTCAAGGTCGGTAGCAGAGGAGCAGATCACAAGGGGACCACTGATGGTCTGCTCTTCCGGAGCATCCGGGGTCTCCGCGTTGTCCGGCGTTTGCTCGGTATCCTTGCTGCCGCAGGCAACAAGGCTCATTACCATGCAAAGGGTAAGCAGGAATGCAAGGAACTTCTTCATCTTCTTTTTCTCCTTTTTCGTTGTAAAATCTATTTCTATACAGTTTCAACTGCATAAAAACCGCAGGAATTACTTATAGCCGGATATCGTCCTCCGACTTGCTCAGGCGCAGGAAGACCAGCATGGAAACGATGGTCAGAAGGGTAAGGATCGCAGCAAAGGCACAGGCGGTACCGTCCGCTCCACGGCTGATGGCCACATAGGTGGACATGGTGAGGTTGATCGTTTTGTTGTTGTACAGAATGATCGCGCCGGAAAGCTCCGTTACGATAGCGACCCAGCTTAGGATCGCACCGGACATGATACCGCTGGACATCATCGGAACGGTGACCTTCAGGAAGGTCTTGAGCTTGCTGGCTCCGAGACTGATGGAAGCCTCCTCTATGCTCATGGGGATCTGCATCAGGCGTGCCGTTGCCGAACGGATGGTGTAGGGCATACGACGAATGACCAGATTGAGCACCATAATGATAAAAGTACCCGTAAGCGCCCACGGCTTTTGGCCGAAGGCGATGACCAACGCGATGCCGATGACGGAGCCGGGCATGATATAGGGCAGCATCGCCATCGTATCGATCGCATGATTGAGCGGCCCGCTGCGGCGTACGACCAAGTAGGAGATGAGCACAGAAAGCACAATGATGATCGCCAACGCAACAGCACCCTGCAGCAGAGTATTTTCAACGCTGCGGGCAAGCAGCTTTTTCGCGGCGGCGCGATAATTGACCAGAGAGTATCCGGGCTTAAAAATAGCGCCGCTGCAGTTGCGGAAGGACAGATAGCACACATACAGATTCGGTGCAAAGCCGACGAATACGAGAAGATAGCAGTAAAGGTGCATCAGGAGTCCGGAAATGCCCTTCGGCTTTTTCTTGTCGATCGGATGCAGGGCATTGATGGAAAAACGATAGCGGCCGGTGGCAAGCTGTTGGATCAGGAAAATGGCGCCGGTCACAAGAATGGCAATGACGGAAATAGCCGCGGCAAAATTGTGGTCCTGCCCGTTTTCGCCAAGGTACTGATTATAGATCTCGACCGGGAAGGTTCGGAAGCCCTCGCCGATCATCAGCGGCGTGCCGAAGTCGGCAAATGCACGCATAAAGACCATCAGCGCAGCCGCCAGAAGGGTCGGCATGGAGAGGTTCATCACGATGCTGAAAAAGCGCTTTGCACCGCTGCACCCGAGATTGGCGCTCGCCTCCATCAGTGTGTTATCCACATTGCGGAACGCGCCGTTCATATAGATGAACACCAACGGAAACAGCTTGAGCGACTGCACGAGCACAATGCCCTTGAAGCCGTAAATACTTCCAAGCGTGATGCCGAACACATTTTTGAAAAACAGTGTAATGACGCCGGAGCGGCCAAGCAGCATGATCCATGCATACGCCCCGATAAAAGGCGCGGACATGGAGCACAGGATGCTCACAACAAAGAGAAATTTCGATCCTTTGATATGATAAAATGTATAAAAGTAGGAAAACGGAAGCGCAAGCAGGAGCGTAAAAACAGTGATCGCAACCGTGACCTTAAAGCTGTTGAGGATCGTGACGCTGTAATAGGAGTCACCGAAAAATTTTGCAAACTGCGAAAGCGTGAAATTCCCTTCCGGGCTGATCACCGCCTGCTTGAGGATGCCGAGCATCGGGTAAACCAAAAACAGGATCGCGAGCACGAGGAAGGCAAGCGTAAAGAACGACCATATCTCTAATTTCTTATGCTTCATCTGAATACCCTTTCCCCGCTCACGCAGTCACAAGGTCGTTCTGCACTCCGGTAAGAAGGTTGACCTTTGTCTCTGCATGGAAAAGATTGACCTTCTCTGTATTGATCGCCAGCGTGATAGCCGTGCCCGGCTCAATGATGCTGTCGATCGACGATTCCTGAATGATCTCCACCTGCTCGCCGGTAGAGAGCGTAACAAAATAGTGAGTATTCAAGCCGAGAAACACGCAATCGTCCACAATGCCCTTCATACCGTCAGCCTCGGTACCTGTGCCGAGCAGCAGCTCTTCCGGACGGACGGAAAGGATGACGTTCTGATCGCGTTGCTCCTCCGGACGAATATTTTTCATTTCCGCGCGATAACCGCATTTTGTTACAAGATACGCCTTGCCGTCCCGCATCTCAAGGCTTCCTTCCAGCACATTGGAGCGGCCGATAAAGGTGGAAACAAACAGGTTTGCAGGACGCTGATAGATATTCTTCGGCTTTCCGACATGCTGGATCACGCCGCCGTTCATTACGGCGATCCGATCCGACACGGCCATCGCCTCTTCCTGATCGTGGGTCACATAAACTGTTGTGATCCCGACGGAATGCTGAATATTCTTGATGACCGTCCGCATCTCCACGCGCAGCTTGGCATCAAGGTTAGAAAGGGGCTCGTCCATCAGCAGAACATCCGGCTCGATGCAAAGCGCACGCGCCAGCGCAACACGCTGCTGCTGTCCGCCGGAAAGGCGCTCCGGCATACGGTCCGCGAACTGGTCGATCTGCATGAGCTGCATAAACTTGTCCGCCTGTGCAGCGATCTGATCTTTAGGGAACTTCTTGTTTCGCAGACCGAACTCCACATTTTTGCGAACGTTCAGATGCGGAAAGATCGCGTAATTCTGGAACACCATACCGATATTACGCTTGGCAGGGTCCAGCTCGTTGATCCTGCGGTCATTAAAGTAGAAGTCGCCGCCCTCAATGGAATTAAAGCCCGCGATCATACGCAGCAATGTTGTTTTTCCGCAGCCCGAGGGGCCAAGCAAAGTAAAGAACTCTCCCTCGCGGATGCTGAGGCTCAGATCCGGTATGATAACATTCTCTCCGTACTTTTTTACAGCGTCTTTGATATGAATAGCAACACTCATTTGCTTCGCTCCCTTTCGCTCTTATCCTATCGTTTCATCTTCCCACGGATGCATAATGACCTTCATTCCCTTCGCCTTGCGGAAGGTCTCATAGCCCTCTTTCCACTTGGACATGGGGATCACCTCGCTGATGAGAGGCTTCAGATCTACGCACTTGCCGTTCATAATACGCAGCGTTCTCGCCCAGGTCACCGTGCTGGTGGACTTATCCCCCTGGATCGTGATCTCCTTTTTATAGACGATGTTGTAATAATCCAGCGGGATATTGCCCATGTTCATGCCGATGGCAACAAAGGTTCCCTTGCGCTTGCAGCAATCCAGTCCGCTCAAAATACCGGGAACAGCGCCGGTGCAGTCATAGACATAGTCCGCGCCGCGTCCATCGGAAAGGGACTCCAGATAAGCCTTCAGATCGGTTTCCTGCGAATTGACCGTATGCTGAATGCCGTAGTTTTCTCTGGCGAAGCGGAGACGTTCCTCGTCGCCGTTGATGCCGGAGATCACTACCACGCATCCCGATGCCTTGGCCAGAGCCGCAACCATTTGCCCCATGGGGCCGGGGCCGACCACCAAAACCAGATCACCCGCCATTGGATGGGTCAAATTGCATACCGCGTGGACAACGCAGGCAAACGGCTCCGCCAACGCGCCCTCCTCAAAGCTCAGATCGTCCGCCAGCTTGTGGCAATATTTTGCAGAGGCAATGCAATAGTTTGCGAAATAACCGTCTGCGGCGGAGCCGAGTCCCTTGCGGCTTGCACACATATTGGTCTCGCCCTTGCGGCAATATTCACAGGTCCCGCAGGAGGTCAGAGTGGTCTCCGCCGTCACGCGGTCCCCTACCCGGATATCCTCGACGCCTTCACCGACCTCAACGACAACGCCCGCGCCCTCGTGGCCAATGATCACAGGGTAGCGGTAGCGGTCTGCCATCAGGCCGTTATACAAAGCGTGAATGTCGGAGGCGCAGATCGAGGCTGCCATCACTTTGATTTTGACCTGTCCCGGACCGGGGGTCGGTTCTGGCAGATTCGTGCGGTAAAATGTTCCTTCCTGACCGGGGAACTCCTTTACAATTGCGTTCATTATTAACACACTTCCTTTTGAAAATTGTTATTTCAAACTTATTGTGTTATAAAATATCACAACAGGCGTTTGCTTGCAACAAAAAATTCAACAATTGTGATAAGATTTATTAACAAACTTTATGCTTTCATTTTGTTGATTTGCACATTTCTGTTAAAAAAATATCAATAAATGTTTGATTATTTGATAAAATATGATATACTCTCAGCAGTCGAACATTTTCAGCCATCAAATCAAACATCCTCACATATTACATAGAGCCGGGAGAAAAGACTATGAATGCAGATGAACGCAGAGAAAAAATCACAAGATTGGTCAATCGAAACGGTGAGGTTTCCTTTGCGGAAATCAAGGCCGTTCTGCCGGATGTTTCCGATATGACCGTACGCCGTGATCTGGAATTTCTTGGGCAAAGCAATAAAATCGTGCGTGTGTTCGGAGGAGCTAAGTCCGTAGATTATCTCGTCGGTGTATCTGAGGCCGGTTATGCCAAACGCAGTATTGAACAGGCCGAGGGAAAGGCGCAGATCGCCCGCAAGGCTGTCCAGCTTCTCAAAGAGGATACCGCTGTCTTTCTTGGTTCCGGCACAACGACCGCGCAGTTTGCCAAGCTCTTTCCGAACGGAAAATATTTTGTAACAACGACCGGCCTGAACTGCGCGATCGATCTATCTGCGCTGCCGGACGTTTCGCTGATGATGCTTGGCGGCAGTGTCAACAAAAACAGCTTTTGCGTCAATGGAACGATCGCCGATAAGATGATCGCAGATATGCATTTTAATATCGCCTTTCTCGGCGTGGGCGGATATCTGCCGGGCAAGGGGTTTACGACCAGCGTCATTGAGGACTATATTCTCCGTCAGACGATCGTGAAAAACAGTGACACCACAGCGATTTTGATGGATTCAACGAAGTTTGGCAGAACAGGCGTCAGCACATTTACGTTTGCAGCGCCCGAAATGATCCGCTATGTTATTTCCGATGATGCACTCCCATTCAAAGCACGCGAGGAATTTGAATCTCACGGCATCACCGTGCTGTAAAACCGACCGTCCAATCAATTTAACGGTCTCTCTTTCAAAGCCCTCGACTGCGGTCGGGGGCTTTTCTTATAACCGTGTGATGATTTTATGATAATCGTATATAATTTATCGTATAACGATAAAAACATATTGACAAACGAAAAGTCATGCGATATACTCTCCTCATCAAGCATCTTGAGGAGGTCGGAAAAATGAAGTGGAACCGTTGGATCGTCAAGGCGGCCAAGATCATCACAAAATTTACCGAGCTCGGCTATTGGATGACGGCCGCTCTCATGCTCACGGCGGGAATATACTCGTTTGCGGATCGCGCATTTCTCGCGGACGCTCTGGCGGGATCGATCCGTACAGGCCGTATGGATCTTAGTGTCCTCGGCTTCGAGTTCAGCGTTCCGACCGCGAACGGCATTGATATGCGGGCAATGCTTCTGTTCTTTGCCGCAGCCGTTGTGCTCCCTTCCCTCATGGCGATGATCTTCCGCAATCTCTACCTTATCATCAAGCGGTCGGAGAACAGCACGGTCTTTCAGGCGGATAATATCCGTATGCTCCGCGAGATCGGCATTTTCGCCATCTCCATTCCGCTCGCGGGGCTTGCGCTGAGCACCGTGTGCCGCCTGATCTTCGGCACCGATAGCGTCGAAACGAGCGTTCGGCTCTACGGCTTCTCCATGGGTCTCGTGATCCTCTGCCTGACGCAGTTCTTTGCGCGCGGCGTGGAGCTGGAACAAGATGTGGAAGGGCTTGTGTAAATGGGAAAGATCATTCTGAGACTGGACCGCATGATGGTCGAACGGAAAATGTCGCTGAACGAGCTGGCGGAGCGCGTCGGCATCTCCAACGTGAACCTGTCCAAGATCAAGAACAACAAGGTGACGGCGATCCGCTTCTCCACGCTCGCGGCGATCTGCGAGGCGCTCAACTGCGATGCCGGCGATATTCTTGAATACCGGGAAGAGGACAAAGCCTGAAGGAAAAATCGGAAAGCCGACGGCTTTCCGATTTTCTCTCTTGACAATATCGATATTCGATAGTATACTTTGCTCATGAATATCGAATATCGATAAAAGGAGGCGGCGCGATGGCCCGCGAAAAATTTCAGACACTCACCGAGCAGATGTTTTACGTTCTCCTCTGCCTGCGGGAGGAGTGCTGCGGCATGGATCTGATGGAGCGCATCCGCCTGCTCACGAGCGGCCGCGTGAGCGTCGGCCCCGGCACGCTCTACAATCTTTTAGAGCAGTTTGCCGCCGAGGGCTACATCATCGAGACCAAATGCGAGGGCCGCCGCCGCAGCTATGTTCTCACCGAAAAGGGCGAGGAGCGGCTGCACGGCGAGATGGACCGCCTGACGGCGCAGATGAACGATTACCAGCGACTTTTGAAGGGAGGCGACAAGCCATGCGAACTGACCGATGGAACAAGAAGCGGGAGCTGAACCTCTATGCCTTCTACGACCACACGGGACTCGAGCGGCACCTGGAGAAAATGGCCGCCAACGGCTGGATGCTTGAATCCGTCGGCACCTACGCCCTGCGCTACCGCCGCTGCGAGCCGAAAAAGCTCCGCTTCGCGGTGGTCTACTACCCCAAGTCCGACAGCTTTTGTCCCGACGAGCCAAACCACGAGAACCTGACCTTTTGGGACTACTGCGCCGGCGCGGGCTGGCAGATCGTCACGCAGCGCGGCGACACGCACATTTTCTACAACGAGGACCTTGACGCCGTGCCCATCGAGACCGAGGCCGTCGTGCAGGTCGAAACGATGGAGCGCGCCAAGAAGGGCTATGTGCGCAGCAACACGATCACGGTCGCCTGTATGCTGCCGACGATGCTCTATCTTTGGACGACAGAGCTGCGGCGCGACCCGGTCGCCTTCCTCGCGGACGGCTACGATCTCACCATGATGCTGATGATCTTCGTCATGATCCTCCTTTTCGGCGTCGAGCTGCTCGGCTACCGGCTCTGGCTGCGCAAGGCGAAGCGCAACGCCCGCGAGCTGGGCATCTTCACCCCCACCCACTCGAGCCGCTGGCTGAGCTTCCTGCGCTCGATCTGGATCTTTGTCTTCTGGGCGCTCATGGTCATCCCCCTGCTTTTCCGCAGCGCCGGTCCGCGCATCGTTCTCGTCTCCATCGGCTCAGTGCTCGTCCCCATCGGCGGAGCAGTGCTCGTCGGCAAGCAGGTGCGGAAAAGGAGCGTACCGCCGAAAAAACGCAGGCTCATCTTAGCGCTCACGGTTCTTTGCTCCGCCTTGCTATCCGTCATGCTGATGGCCGGCGTCATGACCTACGGCATATCGAGCGGCTGGTTTGACAACGTACCGAAAAATGCGGAGGAATACACCTACTCCTACACCGTCGGCGGCAACCCGCGGGTCGGCTACCTCTACCACGACGAGCTCCCGCTCTATATACAGGACCTGACCGATACCGACTATGATCGCTATTCCTGCGAGGCCATCGAGCGCGGAAGCTCCGTCTTCGTCCGGCAGGTCGAATACCGCCAGGAGCTTCCCTACGACGTGCGCTGGAGCGACGAGAACGACCCGCCGCTGCCGGAGCTGTCCTACACCGTCATCGACGTGAAGCTCGCTCCGCTCTTCGACTTTTGCCTCCAAAGCACGCTGCGCGCA
This sequence comes from uncultured Oscillospiraceae bacterium, assembly GCA_937915075.1. GTDB lineage: Bacteria > Bacillota > Clostridia > Oscillospirales > Oscillospiraceae > Hominicoprocola. Next base: position 2,138 of record CALDMA010000129.1, on the reverse strand, counting down.
GAAGATCGCTATGGCAGCGAATACCGAGAGACCGATCCCGCGCCATGGGGCGTTGACCGAGTCTGGCAGCTCTGGGAGATCGGAGATAGCGAGCCCCTCGACACCTGGCTGCTCGTCTGCGGCAGCCGCGTTGTGGAGTTCAGACCATGCGACTTTTCACCCGATGCCGCACAAATGGCTGTGATCGGTGAAAAGCTCGGCAAAGGATGAAAAAGCTGAGGCGGCATGAGCCGCCTCAGCTTTTATTCACCTGTTCGGCTCCATGTCGCCGACGAGCGTGTCGAGGTATTGGTAGTACGGCATCAGGAAACGGAAACCGTCGAGCACCTCGTCCCTGAGCCGCGGCGTGAAGAGCACGCCCTCGGGGTTATCGTCATAGCCGATGGCAATGTTTTTGCGGTTGTACCACGGGTTCAGCAGCCTGCCCACGTCGCCCTTGGGCCGCTTGAATTCCTCGCCGCCGAGCACGAATTTTGATTTGTTCAGCCGCCGCGCCAGCCTTTCGAGCGGCTTGGGGTCGCTCTCGATGCGTGCGCGGAGCTTTGCCATCGTCGCCGCCCCCGCGTCCCAGTAGCCGCAGCCGTAGCTGAAATAGTTCGGCGCGAGCTCAAAATAGAGGGCGGGCACGCTCTCAAAGCGCTCGTGCGGCCGCTCGATGGTGAACCACAGATGCTCCTTATAGGGTCCCCGTCCGTGCAGCCGCCGCGCGTCTCGGTAGATGCGGCAAACGTGCAGCCGCCAGTCCTGCCTGGGATAGTCCTCCGCCAGTGTGGAAAAGACCTCCTTTCCCAGCTCGCGCATGGGAACGTCCACATAGTCCGTAAACTCCTGCTTGTGCGCCAGAAACCAGCCCCGCTCGTTGTTCAGGCTGATGCCCCAGAGGAAGTCGATGGCATTCTGCGAAAAGCCCTGAAACATAGAAATGACCTCTTTGCTTTTGTTTTCGTCAGTTTATCAGCTTTTCCGCGCCGCGTAAAGTGACAAATGCAACCACAAAAGAAAAAACGCAGCCTAAGCTGCGCTTTCTCTTTCTACAACGAACGAGAGGAGGAAACTCTCAGAAGTTGGCTTATTGTCCGCTCTTACTTGGCGGAGTGACCGTGATCGACCTCATACATATGCTCGATGAGCTCGAGAACCTTGTTGGAGTAGCCGATCTCGTTATCGTACCAGCTGACGACCTTGACAAAGGTATCGGTCAGGGCGATGCCGGCGGTGGCGTCGAAGATGGAGGTACGGGAGTCGCCGAGGAAGTCGGAGGAAACGACGGCCTCGTCGGTGTAGCCGAGGATGCCTTTCAGCTCGCCCTCGCTGGCCTTCTTCATGGCGACGCAGATCTCATCGTAGGTGGTGGGCTTCTCGAGGTTGACGGTCAGGTCAACGACGGAAACGTCCAGCGTCGGAACGCGCATGGACATACCGGTCAGCTTGCCGTTGAGCTCGGGAATGACCTTGCCGACCGCACGGGCCGCGCCGGTGGAGCTGGGGATGATGTTCGCGGTAGCCGCGCGGCCGCCGCGCCAATCCTTGAGAGAGGGACCGTCCACCGTCTCCTGTGTGGCGGTGACCGAGTGGATGGTCGTCATCAGGCCGTCCTTGATGCCGAAGTTCTCATGCAGGACCTTGGCAATGGGGGCGAGGCAGTTGGTGGTGCAGCTCGCGTTGGAGACGAACTGCATATCGCTGGTATAGCTCTTATGGTTCACGCCCATGACGAACATCGGGGTGTCGTCCTTGCTCGGCGCGGACATGATGACCTTCTTTGCGCCGGCGGCAATGTGGCCGGCAGCCTTTTCCTTCGTCAGGAACAGGCCGGTGGACTCGACGATATACTCCGCGCCGAGCTTGCCCCACTTCAGGTTCGCGGGGTCTCTCTCGCTGAACACGGGAATGACCTGACCGTTGACGACCAGCGCGTTCTCGCGGCTTTCGATGTCAGCCTTGCAGCGGCCGTGCATCGTATCGTACTTGAGCATATAGGCAAGATAATCGGCAGGGCACAGATCGTTGATGCCGACCACGTCGATCTCGGGATGCTCGAGGCAGGCACGGAACACCATACGGCCGATACGGCCAAAGCCGTTGATACCGATCTTAATAGACATAAAATGCGCTCCCTTTCGTTTTACGGCATATAT
>CALDMA010000128.1 GCA_937915075.1 uncultured Oscillospiraceae bacterium | reverse complement strand
TGCGCAGCTGCTTTTCCGTCGTTTGGAAAGGACGGATCAATAATATGCAGATGAGCATTACATGCATCTGCGGGCATATGAAAACCAGGCCTTGTCTTAGACATATTGAACCTCAAATAAAAAGTTATTTTATATAAACAAAACCATCCATAATGCGGCGGGCCGTACGGTCGAGATATCCGCATTGGATACCCTCGCTGTTATTCTCACGCAAATCTGCTTTAGCAATCATTACGCCCCAAGGATGGCCGATACGTAGTTCCTTAATTCTCTGCGTGCCGAGTGACTCAGCCGCAATCTCATTGACAATCGTTCCGTGAGTATTAGCAGCGGTAATCGTGCAGATGGCGCCGGTACCCATGTAGGCGTCGATCATTTTCATGTTGACAGAGAACAGGCGCCCGACGATGTCGATGTCTTCGGTCTTGATCTCCTTGCCGCTGCCGGCGGTATAGTCGACAGGCTTGGTCGCAAAGGCGATTTTGGGCAGGGTCTGGCTGTTGATGCGCGCATCCTCAAGATCCTTGGCATAGCCGAGCAGCACGGCACCTGTACCGCGGATGATCTCCAGCTTGCGGCAGATTTCCTTGCACTCGGGCAGGGCGTTGAACTCGGAGGGAATCTCCGTTCCCTTGACGCCGAAGTCCTCGGGATGGACGAAAATCACCGGATTCGCCGCGTCGACGAAGGAGTACTCATAGGTTTTGCCGTCGATTTCGATCGTGTCCTTGACATGACCGGTGGGCAGGAGCTTGCCGGAGGCGGCGCCCTGCGGTTCGACAAATTTGAGCGTCACCTTGGAGGCTGTGCCGGGGACGCCGTCGATGGCAAAGTCGCCCTCGCTCATAAAGCGGCCGTCCTTGACGGGAACCTGCGCGATGATCTCCTTCTGAGTATTGGTGTTGAAAATGTGGACCTCGGTCATCGGCTCAACGGCTTCAACCAGCCCCTCGTCGATGGCATAGGGGCCGACGGCGGAGGAGATGTTGCCACAGTTCATCGTCTTGCCGACGATGGGGGCCATCACATCCACCTGACCGAAATCATAGTCGACGTCGATGCCGGGCCGATTGCTCTTTTTGATGATGGCGACCTTGCTGGTGGACGTATTCGCACCGCCCATGCCGTCGATCTGGCGGCGGTCGGGGGAGCCAAAGGCGCTGAGGATCACTTTATCGCGTTCCTTAGGATCCTGCGGCAGGTCCTCGTCGCGGAAGAACACAGCCTTGCTCGTGCCACCGCGCATATAAACACAGGGGACCTTTGTATTGGAATAATTCTTCTTCATTTTTATCGCTCCTATCTAATTATCGGGTTGCCCAGAAAACGCGGTGAAACATTGCAGAATCAGGAAGAATCTGCTATAATTAAATCACCTCAGGTAAGGAGTTGGAATATGCTTAACAACTATCAATACTTCATCGCATTGGCAGAAGAGTGTAATATCTCAAAAGCAGCTGAAAAGCTTTTTATTTCTCATCAGTGTTTGAGCAAGTACTTAAAAAATCTTGAGGCGGAATACCATATTGACTTCTTCGACCGGACTCCTAAGTTGGAACTCACTCAAGCAGGTCGTGCATATTTGGACATGGTCCGACAAATCCAGATGTTAGAGGATAATCTTGGGAACCAACTGGATGATATCCGTCAAGCCAAGCGCGGGCTCCTGCGTTTTGGAACAACCGAGGGGCGTTACCGAATACTGGTACCGCACCTTTTGCCAGAATTTAAGCACGAATACCCTGAAGTTGTCCTGAGTACCCAATCTGGAACAAGTGCGCAACTGAGCGAAGCAATTATCGAAAATGCCCTTGACATTGCTTTGCTAAATCAGAATGACAAATCGTATAGCCAACTGGACTTTCGCCCTGTAATGGAGGAACATATTTTTCTTGTCATTTCCGATAATATGCTCAAGGCATATTTCCCCGCTTTATACCCTCAATGCATCGATCGTTTTCGCAAAGGGATTAACTTGAAAGACTTTCAACATGTGCCTTTTGTTCTCGGTCCATCGCATCTAAATATGCCAAGAAAACTTCAGGAGTATCTCCGGTTTCAATGTATTCAATTAAATATCATTTCTGAAATCGCACAGTCAGACTTGCAATATATGCTTACAGCAGAGGATTACGCAGCAAGCTTTTGTTGGTCAATGTATCTACCTACCGTTCATGCAGAGCAGTCAAATAATACGCAAAACTGTCTGTATACTTTTCCTCTCAACGACTGTAATATCACCAATCAACTTTGGATGGCTACACGAAAAGGGAAGATATTCCAAGATTATGGTAAGGCCTTCATGAAGCTCATAAAACGAATCTGTATTTCATATTCCGAGTATCTCATCTGTTGACATCTGTAAGTATCCATATTTGTAGGGAGAATGCTTTTATAAAGTGTTCCCCCTACTTTATTGTGGTTTAACCTCCCGGATCACGTCGATGACCGTGCCGTCGCGGTACTCAACGATGCAGGCCACGCGGTCGCTCGTCTCGATGGGCTTGGGCACGCCGGTGAGGGATTCGGCAAGCTGCTGCAGCTCCTCAATGGTCACAATCTTCAGGCCGGTCTTCTCCAGATCCTCTTTGAGCTCGACGTAGCTTTTGTGCTTGGGGTTGAGCGCGATGCCCGCCTCCGTCACAACGGCGGCGACCGTCTCGCCCGGCGTGCAGAGGGTAAAGACCTTTTTCACGATGGACGGCGTACGTCCGCGGATGATGGGAATGGTGACGATGGAGATGGCCGCGCCGCCCGCAACGTCCGGGCCGCCGCCGAGGCCGCCCATCATCTCTCCGGAAGAGCCGGTGAGGATGTTGACGTTGAAATCGGTGTCGACCTCGAGCGCGCCGAGCACGCCGAAGTCCTCACGGTTGAGGAACCCGCCCTTGGAATAGGCATTGGCATAGTCGGCGTTGTCGATCTCCACGACGCCGGGACGGGTCGAAATAGCCGATGCCGCGACCGCGTCGAAGCTCTGGCTGCACTCGACCACGCGCACAAGGCCCTCATCGTACATATCGATGATCGCCGCGGGGATGCCGCCGAGGGCGAAGCTCGCCTTGACGTCGTGCTCACGCATACGGTCGGCGAGATATTTGGTGGTGGCGATGGCGATGGCGCCCGCGCCGGTCTGGAAGGAGAAGCCGTCCTTAAAAAGGCGGGAGGCCGCGATCACGTCCGCCGTGCGCTCGGCGATCATCAGATCGCGCGGGTTTTTCGTCAGGCGGGCAGCACCCTTGCCGATCTTCTCCGGATCGCCGATCTGGTCGACCTTGACGACATAGTCCACATACTGCTGGGAAATGGACGCAGGCAGACAGGGATATTCCACAAGGTTATCCGTCACGACCACGACGCAGCCTGCGTTATGTGCGTCTACAAAGGCGTAGCCGAGAGAGCCGCAGGCGTTGGGACCGATCTGACCCGTGCAGTTGCCGTAGTCATCGGACGCGGATGCGCCGATGAAGGCAACATCGATCTGCAGCTCGCCCGCCTCGATGGCGCGGGGACGTGCGCCGTGCGTGCGCAGGATGACAGGGTTCTCCATCTTACCGGCGAGCACGGCGTCGCCGAGCTGACCGCGGATACCACTGGCCTCGATGCGGTCGATCGTGCCATCGCGGACAAAGTCGACGATGGAGGGATTTTTGATATTGACGACGGCACTCGGCGCAAAGCGCAGATGCTTGATGCCGAGCTCACGGATGGCCGTGAGCACCTGGCCGATGACCATGTCGCCCTCGCGGAACGAATGGTGGAACGAGATGGTCATGCCGTCGCACAGGCCCGAGGCCTTGATAGCGGCCTTCAGATCGGGCAGGAGCTTGGTATCGCCGGGGATACGGTGGCCCATGACGCGCTTGGTCACGACCGCTTCCTGCGGCGCGGGTGTAGCATAAGCGCCCTGATAGGGGCGAACAACGTAAT
>CALDMA010000127.1 GCA_937915075.1 uncultured Oscillospiraceae bacterium | reverse complement strand
ACCTGCACGCGAGCTTTGCCCGCCGCGACCTGAGCGTGTTCGGCGGACACCTGCGCCCCGGCTGCCTTGTGAACACCACGGCGGAGATCGTCCTCGCCGAGCTGCCGGATACTGTTTTTACCCGTGAGCGCGACGAGACGACCGGCTACGAGGAGCTGGTGATCCGAAAGATCGATAGCTCTTTCTAATTGATCTGCATTTTTGATAGAAAACTTAAATACATCGCCAAATCCGGGCGTGAAAAAGAGAAAAATTTGGCGGATTTGAACAATTCCCGAAAAAGAAAAAGAAAACGGCTGCTTTGCAGCCGTTTTCTCCGTTCCTCGTTCAGAGCGTGTTAAAATCGCTGTTGACAAGCGGCGAAAAGACAGGTATCCTGTCCTTAGTTCGTAGAAGCCCCTTGAATCCGCAGAGAGACTGGGGGTGGAGATGGCTCTGGAAAATCTCAGCAATGAGTGCCGAAGGTGTAAGGCCCCGCGTGGGCTGAATCTCTCAGGCAAAGAAGACAGGGCAGGAAACCGCTTTGCGGTTTTGCTGCGCTGTTTTTTCATGGATGGGAATTGAGAACAGGGCTGTCGATTTCTTCGGCGGCCCTGTTTTTTGCTTTGCCTGCAAAGCGAGAGGAGGAAGAAAAGCGGGGCACTACATTTTTAGGAGGAAATTTCCCATGACTGAAGCACTTCTCCCCATTGTGCAGAAGATCAACGGCTACCTGTCCGACTATATTCTGGTCGCGCTGCTCATCGCCGTTGGTCTGTGGTACTCCATCAAGACCCGCTTCGTGCAGGTCCGTCACTTCAAGGAGGGCTGGAACAGCGTGTTCGGCAGCCTCAGTCTCCGCGGCGGAAAGCAGGAGAGCGGCATGAGCTCCTTCCAGGCGCTCGCCACCGCCATCGCGGCGCAGGTCGGCACCGGCAACATCGTCGGCGCGTCCGGCGCGATCCTCACCGGCGGCCCCGGCGCCATCTTCTGGATGTGGGTCATCGCCTTCCTCGGCATGGCGACCATCTACGCGGAAGCCACGCTCGCGCAGGAAACGCGCACCGTGGATAAGGACGGCAACGTCCTCGGCGGCCCTGTTTACTATATCACCACCGCCTTCAAGGGCGGCTTCGGCAAGTTCCTCGCGGGCTTCTTCGCCGTCGCCATCATTTTGGCCCTTGGCTTCTTCGGCTGCATGGTGCAGTCCAACTCCATCGGCGAGACCTTCTCCAACGCCTTCAACGTGCCGACCTGGATCATCGGCGTGGTGCTCGTCGCCATCTGCGGCTTCATCTTCCTCGGCGGTGTGCAGCGTCTCGCCTCCGTGACGGAGAAGATCGTGCCCATCATGGCGGCTGTTTTCCTGGTCGGCGGCCTGATCGTCCTCATCGCCCGCATCAAGTACATTCCCGCGACCTTCGGCATGATCTTCCGGTATGCCTTCGCCCCGCAGGCCATCATCGGCGGCGGCTTCGGCGCGGCGCTGAAGATCGCCCTTTCCCAGGGCGCGAAGCGCGGCCTGTTCTCCAATGAGGCCGGTATGGGCTCCACGCCTCACGCCCACGCGCAGGCCAACGTCAAGAACCCCCACCAGCAGGGCGTCGTCGCCATGATCGGCGTGTTCATCGACACCTTCGTGGTCCTCACCCTCAACGCCCTCGTCATCATCTCCACCCTCTACACCGAGGGCGGCCCGCTCCACGGCTGCGGCGCGGCTGCGGCGCAGGACGTGCTCAAGAAGACCAACCTCGCCCAGACCGCCTTCGGCGTCGTCTTCGGCGAGAGCGCGGGTGCGATGTTCGTCGCGGTCTGCCTGTTCTTCTTTGCCTTCTCCACCATCCTCGGCTGGAACCTCTTCGGCAAGATCAACATGGCCTACCTCTTCGGTCAGAGGTCCACGGTCATCTACACCGTCATCGCGCTGGTGTTCATCTTCCTCGGCACGCTGACCTCCAGCGACCTCGTGTGGGAGTTGAGCGATATGTTCAACAACCTCATGGTCATCCCCAACGCCATCGCCCTCTTTGCCCTGACGGGTATGGTCGTCAAGCATGTGAACGGCACGCCCGAGGCGGACCGCTGGGAGTAATTCCTCCCAAAAACAGCAGATAAAAAATCGCTTCCCGAGCAGGGAAGCGATTTTTTTGCGTTATTTATTTGACCACGCCGAACCGATAGAGCTCGTCGCGCCATTGCACATAGTAGGGCGCGCGGACGTGGACGCCGTCGCCGGAGTAGTCGGCGCGCAGCGCGCCGTTTTCATCGTCGAAGAGGGGATTGAGGTCGAGGTAGAAGACAGTCCGGCCGTCCGCCAGCTGCGCGACGGCGGCGTTGCGCTCGTTGATGACCTCGTTTTTGAAGTAGGAGCTATCCGACTTCTTCTGTGTGGTGTGGAAGATGGACTGGATAAAAATGACCGCGTCGGGCTGCTTTTCACGCACGAGGTCGAGCAGCGTTTTGTACTGAGCCGCCCAGTCCGCGGCGGTGTAAGCGCCGATCTCGTTGATGCCGAGGAGGATATAGACCTTGCCGAACTGCCTCGTGCCGAGCGCCTCGGCGAGCGTGACCTTTTTGCCGTCCAGCTCGACAAAGCTCTTTTCCATGGCGTCCTTTACCGTCAGGCCGTTTTTGGTGAAGTAGGTCGCGTTGCTCAGCCCCGCGTAGTCGTGGAAGCCGTCGGTGTGCGAGTCGCCGATAAAAAGCGCGTCGTCAAAATAGCTCGCGTCCACTGTGGTAAATTGGCTGAGCGGCTCCTCCGGCTCGTCGGAGATCACCGGATCGACCACCTCGGGCGGCTGGGGCAGGAGATCGGGCACGGGACTTGAGATCGGCTCGGATACGCTGGGGATCGTCCACGGGAAGACGCCGCTTTCGGCGGCATCGAAAAAGGCGGCGATGGCGGGCGTATTCTCGCCCAGCGCGTCGAGATACTGCTCGTAAGCGCCGGTGGGGTCGAGCGCGGTGAAGGAATTGAGCGCCGCGGCGCTCACCGCGCACAGCCACAGCAGGGGAGAGAAGTGGGACATGGAAAAACCTCCTTTGGGAAAATTCAGAAGCGGGCGTAGAGGAACGGGTTGCCCGTGCCGGTCGCGATGAGATAGAGACACAGCCAGAACACCGCGAACAGCGGCAGCCAGACGAGCGGCGTCGCGCGGTATTTCTCATAGAAGCGGCGCGGCCACGGCGTGGCGAGAAGAATACCGAGAGCAAAGAGCCACCAGTAGCTCTTGAGCTGGCGCAGAAGGTCGCCGGCAAACACGCTCTCGCCGCTGCTGAGGAAGGGATAGAGACGGGTGAAGTAGTCCCCCAGCTCGCCGAGGTCGGAGATGCGGAACACCACCCACGTCTGCGGAATGAGGAAGAGAAAATAGAGACGCGCGAGGAAGCGGTGACGCTCTAAAAAGCCGCCGATGCAGAATTTTTCCAGCGCGATGAGCACAAAGAGCACGAGGCCCCACAGGACAAAATTCCACGCCGCGCCGTGCCAGAGGCCCGTGAGCGTCCACACGACAAGCAGGCTCAAAAGGAGCCGGCGCCTGCCGTTCCGGCTTCCGCCGAGCGGGATGTAGAGGTAGTCGCGGAACCAGGTGCCGAGCGTGATGTGCCAGCGCCGCCAGAATTCGGAGATGGAGTGCGAGCAGTAGGGCAGGTCGAAGTTGCGCGGGATCAAGAAGCCGAGCATACGGGCAAGCCCCATCGCCATGAGCGAGTAGCCCGCGAAGTCATAGTAAAGCTGTAGGCTGTAGCCCACCGCGCCGAACCACGCCAGCGGCGCGGAGAGGTAAGCAAAGCCGATGCGCTCGAGCGCCGTCCAGAGTGAGGCGAGCTGGTCGGCAAGGATGACCTTGCAGCCAAGCCCGACCACGAAGAGCGAAAAGCCGCCCTCGACCGCCGCGCGGGAAAAGGGACGCTTCGTGTGCAGCTCCGCGCTCACGTCGCGCAGGCGCAGGATGGGGCCCATCGTAAGCTGAGGAAACATCGCCTGAAAGGCGGCATAGCTCCAAAGGCTGCGTTCGGCCTCGGCGTCGCCGCGGTAGACGTCTGCAACGTAGGCGATGCTTTGGAACACATAGAAGCTCACGCCGAGCGGCAGGGCGACGCGGAAAAAGGAAAAGTCGGTATTCGTCAGTCTGCCCAGATTTTCCAGAAACCAACCCATGTATTTGAAATAGAAAAGACTGCCCACGTCACACGCGAGCGCGAGGATGAACCAGGCGCGCCGCTCATCGCCGCGCGCGTCCTCGATCAGCCGACCCGCGGCGAAGTTGACGAGGATGAGCGCGAGCAGCACGAGAAGCGCGCCCGTACCCGCGCCGAGCCAGTAGAAGAGCAGGCTCCCCAGCGCAAGCACAGCGTTGCGGAAGCGGGCGGGGACAATATAGTACACCGCCAGAAAGGCGGGCAGAAAATAAAAGAGAAAGGGTAAGGTCGAAAAGCTCACGGTGGATGCTCCTACAGTAAAATGAAAAAGGAAGAGAGGTTTACAAACGGCGGAATGCGTGCTACAATATCCGCGCTGTCAGTAGCCGCATCATTCTATTGTAGGTGCTTCGGCGCCGTTCGTCAACAACAAAACGGTTACAAATTTCAGGAAATGAGCAGGAGGCGGGCGAGACGGTGAGTAAGGAAAAAATTTTTGCGATGCTCAGCGCGCGGACGGGAGACTTTATCTCCGGCGAGGACATTTCCGCGCAGCTCGGCATCTCCCGCGCGGCAGTGTGGAAGGCGGTCGGCGCCCTGCGGCGTGACGGCTACACCATCGAGGCGCAGACGGGGCTGGGCTACCGGCTGGCCGATTCGCCGGACGTGCTCAGCGAGCGCGAGCTGCGCCGCCGGCTCGGGGAAACGAAAACGGTCGGGCGCACGCTCGATTGCTTTGAACGCGTGGATTCCACGAACAGCTATCTCAAGCGCATTGCCGCGGAGGGCGCGCCGGACGGCGCGGTGGCGGTGGCCGATGAGCAGACCGCGGGCCGCGGACGGCGCGGCCGCAGCTTCTCCAGCGGCCCGGGGCGCGGCGTGTATCTCTCGGCGCTGCTGCGCCCGCAGCTCGCGCCGGAGAAGATATTGCCGCTCACGGCGCTCGGCGCGGTGGCGGCCTGCGATGCGGTGGAGCGCGCCTGCGGCGTGCGGCCGCAGATCAAGTGGACGAACGACCTGGTCCTGAACGGCAAGAAGCTCAGCGGCACGCTCACCGAGCTGTCGCTCGAGGGCGAGAGCGGCGCGCTGCAATACGCCGTCATCGGCATCGGCGTCAACTGCAACAACGCGCGGGAGGACTTCCCGCCGGAGCTCCGCGATGTGGCGACCTCGCTTTATTTGGAAACAGGGAAGCGCGTACAGCGCGCGGCGCTGGCCGCCGCGCTCATCGAGGAGCTTGATAAGCTCTACGCCGCGCTGCAAAGCGGCGACACAGCGTCCTATCTTGCGGCCTACCGCCGCGACTGCCTGACGCTCGGACGCGAGGTGCAGCTTTTGTGGCAGGATGTGAAGGAAAAGGTCACGGCGCTGGACGTGGACGATCAGTTCGGCCTTGTCGTGCGCCGCGCGGACGGAACGGTCGAGACCATCCGCACGGGGGAGGTCTCCGTGCGCGGTCTATACGGCTATGTGGAATAAAAAGGAGACACTATGGCAAAGAGACTCTGGGAACTGTTTTTTACCTTCGCCAAGGTCGGCGTGATGACCTTCGGCGGCGGCTACGCGATGCTGCCCATTTTGCAGCGTGAGGTCGTGGAAAATAAGGGCTGGGCGACGGAGGAGGAGCTGGCGGACTGGTTCGCCATCGGTCAGTGTACCCCGGGCGTCATCGCGGTGAACACCGCGACCTTCGCGGGACGCAAGGTGCTGGGCAATGTCGGCGGCGTGGTCGCGACGCTCGGCGTCGTGTTCCCCTCGCTCATCATCATTTCGCTTCTTGCCGGCGTCATCACGACGTTTGCCGAGGTTGCGTGGGTCAAGAACGCCTTCGCGGGCATCCGCGTGTGCGTGTGCGTGCTGATCTTCAACGCAGTGGTGAAGCTGTGGAAGAAGTCCGTCGTCGACAAAAAAACGCTGGCGCTCTACGCGGTCATTCTGCTCGCGTCGCTGCTCACCGACCTCTCGCCGGTGATCTTCGTGCTGTTCGCGGCGGTCAGCGGCATTGTGCTGCAGGCCGCGCTCAGGAAAGGCGGTGAGGCGGAATGATGCTCTATTTGCAGCTCTTCTGGGAATTTTTCAAGACCGGCCTTTTCGCCATCGGCGGCGGCATGGCCACGCTCCCGTTCCTCTACGATATGGCGGATAAGACCGGCTGGTTCACCCGCGCGCAGCTCGCGGACATGATCGCCGTGTCCGAGTCCACCCCCGGCCCTATCGGCGTCAACATGGCGACCTACGTCGGCTTCCTGACCGGCGGCGTGCCCGGCGCTGTCACGGCGACCATCGGCCTTATTGCGCCGAGTGTCATCGTGATCCTCATTGTCGCGGCCTTCCTGCAGGCTTTCCGCGACAGCAGGTACGTCGCGGGCGCGTTCTACGGCCTGCGCCCCGCGTCCACCGCGCTCATCACGGCGGCGGGCCTTGTCGTGGTGCGCGAGACCTTCTGGCTCACTGGCGGCGTGCTCTTCTGGCAGGGGATCATCCTTGCCGCCGTGCTGCTCGTGCTCACGCGCTGGGTCAAGCAGACGAAGAACTGGCACCCTATCGTGTTCATCGGCCTTTCTGCCCTTGTGGGCGTGGTGTTTCGCTTCGCGGGCGCGTAAATGCAAAAAGAAAAAGCAGCCGTAAGGCTGCTTTTTTGCTGCGTGCTTGCTCAGTCCTCGCTTGCGATGTGGTTGGCGATGCGCTGCATGATCATGTCGAGCGCGACGAGGTTGTGCCCGCCCTCAAGCACGATGATGTCCGCGTACTTGCGGCTCGGCTCGACGTACTGCTCGTGCATGGGCTTGACGGTTGTAAGGTACTGCGTGATGACGCTCTCGAGCGTGCGGCCGCGGTCGCGGATGTCGCGCAGGGCGCGGCGCAGGATACGCACGTCGGCGTCGGTCTCGACAAAAATTTTAATGTCGAACATATCGCGCAGAGTCGGATCCTGGAAAATGAGGATGCCCTCGACGATGATGACTTTGGTGGGGAAGACCTCAACGGTCTCGTCCGTGCGGTTGTGGTCCACATAGGAGTAGACGGGGCATTGGATGCTGCGGCCCGCCTTGAGCGCCTTGAGGTGCTCGACGAGCAGGCTCGTTTCAAAGGCGTCGGGATGGTCGTAGTTGACCTTGGAGCGCTCCTCATAGGTCTTGCCGTCCTGCCGCTTGTAGTAGCTGTCGTGTCCGATGACGGTGACGGCGTCGCCGAAATGCTCCTTGAGATGGCGCGTGAGCGTGGTCTTGCCGGAGCCGGTGCCGCCGGCGATGCCGATGAAAATGGTGCTCATAGGCGTGATATCCTCCCCCGTTGTTCGCTTGTCTGTCTCTATTATAAAAAGCGCGGCGGCAAATTGCAAGGGCGATCGCCCGCCGACGAAAAAAATTCCTCGAAAAAAGGGAAGAACGGTTGACGGCAGGACAAAAAGAAAGTATTATGTAAATAAGATTTTCACGCGGACGCCCTGCGTCCGTGTTCTCGGGAGGATAATATATGGACCTCATCAAATGCCCCGTCTGCGGAGAAAAGTATTCCTCAAGCTATCGCCGCTGTCCCTTCTGCGAAGAGGAGGACCGTCCGCGCAAGGTGTCCGGCAAGCGCAGAGGCGGGCATCACGTCGCGGAACGAAAGCACACGCACTCCGCCCGCGGACCGCTCATCGCGGTGCTGCTGGTGGTGCTGGTCGTCTTTTCCTGGTATCTCTTCGGCGGCAAATTCATGGAGAAAATTCAGGAGGACCGCGCGAACGATGTGGAGAACGTCGACCCCGCGCCGGTCGATCCCGTGCAGGACGATCCGGCGACGGACGATCCATCGGACACGCCGATCGATCCCATCGAAACACCCGATGACCCTGCGGTCACGCCCGACGATCCGACGCCGCCGACCGTGGAGGACCCGGAGCCGGCGACGCCCACGGTCGATCCCTCGGCGCTGACGGTCGGGACGAACGTCGGCACGACGCTGAAAAAGGACGACAGCGGCCGCTTCGACTGCACGATCGGGATGAACGATTCCATTCAGCTCATTCTGCGCGGAACCGACGCGGCGGTGACCTGGTCGAGCGAGGACACCTCCGTGGTGACGGTCAGCGCGGACGGCAAGCTCAAGCCGGTCAAGGCCGGCACGGCCAACGTGACAGCGAGCGTCGGCGGCGCCACGGTCCGCTGCGTGGTGCGCATCAACAATTAAAGGCTGACAGAGAACGACCCCTCGGGGTCGTTCTGTTTTTGCTATGCGTTAGCATAGCAAAATTGAAATGTGCCCTTTCCTCGCCCCTGCGGGGCAACCGGAAAGGATGCACAAAAGCTTCATGCGTCGGCATTTGCGCCTATTTGCAGTGTGGTGCTCATGCATGAAGTTTTATACACTGTCTATTGAAAGTGCGCCGGTTATGTGATAGGATATCCTTGTACCAATAGTACCTGAAAAATAACGGATGGAAACGATACCATGGATCGACGGAGCTTACTGGATCGCGCGGCGAAAAGCGCGGAGGAGCGTGTGCTTTTGGGGCACATATTGGATAAATATGACCAGTGCCGGCAGCGGAACCTGCCCACGAACACGGCGTTTTTAAGCCCGGCCGAGGCACAGGGCGCACGGGACCTGCTCCGCGCCGCCGCGATCCACGAGGGCTTCGCCTTCCTCGGCGGCTGCGAGGGCGCGGAGCGCCGGATGCTCTTTTTCCTGCCCGACTGGCAGGAGGAGGCTGACACGTCCGACGCGATGGCGTTCCTCCGCGCGGCGTGGCACGAGAGCGAGCACCCCACGCACCGCGACCTGCTCGGCAGCCTCATGGCGCTCGGTGTGGAGCGCGAGACGCTCGGCGATATCCTCGTGAGCGAGGGGAGCGCGGACCTCATTGTGAGCGCGGGCGTGGCGCAATATCTGCTCGACAACTGGACGGGCGCGGGTCGCACGGCGCTGCGCCTGACGGCCATCGGCACGGACGAGCTGCGCGTGCCGGAGCAGAAGGTCAAGGAGATCCGGGACACGGTGGCGACGCTGCGGCTTGACGCCGTGACCGCCGCGGGCTTTTCCATGAGCCGCGGCAAGGCCGCGGAGCTGATTGCCGCGGGACGGGTGCAGAAAAATTATCGAGAGGTCACCAAGGGCGACGCTCCCGTCGCGCGGGGCGACGTCATCTCTGCGCGGGGACTTGGAAAATTCGAGGTCGCCGAGGTCGGCGGCCTGAGCAAAAAAGGGCGCACGGGCATCCTGCTGCGCCGGTATCTGTAAGGAGAAGCGAGATGGAACAAAAGAAGATCGACCGCATCAATGAGCTGGCAAGGCTCGCGAAGGAGCGGGAGCTGACCGACGAGGAGAAGGTCGAGCGCGCGGCGCTGCGGCAGGAGTATGTGAACGCCGTGCTCGGCGACCTGAAAAATCAGCTCAACAACACCTACGTCATGGACGAAAAGGGCAACAAGACCAAGCTCACCCGGTGGAGCGAGGACCGCAAGCTGGGTGAGTAAATCCGACGTTCTTCGCGCCCGCGGGCGCGTATGCTGAAAAGAGGGAGGACAAGCGCCATGGAGCATTTTGATCTCGCCGCCTTTTACGGCGGCAGCGCGACGGAGCTGTACCGCACGCTCGGCGCGCATCGCACGCCGGACGGCTGGGTGTTCCGCGTCTGGGCGCCGCACGCGGTGCGCGTGAGCGTCGTGGGCGATTTCTGCGCGTGGGACCCCGCCGCGCATCCGATGCGCCGTCTCGACGGCGGCATATGGGAGACGGCAGTCGCGGGCCTTTCGCCGTATGATACCTATAAGTTCGCCGTCACCGCGCAGAGCGGCGCGGTGACCTTCAAGGCCGACCCCTACGCCTTCCACGCCGAGACGCGCCCCGGCACGGCGAGCAAGCTCTACGAGCTTGCGGGCTACGACTGGGGCGACGGCGCGTACCTTGCGGCGAAGCAGCCGGTCTATGACCGCCCGCTCAACATCTACGAGGTCCACCTCGGCTCGTGGCGGCGGCGCGCGGACGGCAGCTTCTACGATTACCGCTCGCTCGCGGACGAGCTGAGCGAATACGCCGCCGATCTCGGCTACAACTGTGTGGAGCTGATGCCCGTGACCGAGTATCCGCTCGACGATTCCTGGGGCTATCAGTGCACCGGCTACTTCGCGCCGACCTCGCGCTACGGCACGCCGCACGACTTCATGTACTTCGTGGACACGATGCACCGAAAGGGCATCTCCGTCATTCTCGACTGGGTGCCCGCGCACTTCTGCAAGGACGAGCACGGCCTCATCGACTTCGACGGCGAGCCGTGCTACGAGTACGCCGACCCGAAAAAGCGCGAGCACGCGGGCTGGGGCACGCGCGTATTCGACTACGGGCGCGGCGAGGTGAAGAGCTTCCTGCTCTCGTCCGCCGCCTACTGGCTGCGGGAATATCACCTCGACGGTCTGCGCGTGGACGCGGTGGCGTCCATGCTTTACCTCGACTACGGGCGCGAGGCGGGCGAGTGGACGCCGAATGTGAACGGCGGCCACGAGAATTTAGAGGCCATCGACTTCCTGCGCGCGCTCAACACCGCCGCCTTCGCCATCGACCCGAACGTGATGATGGTCGCGGAGGAATCGACCGCGTGGCCGCTCGTGACCTATCCGGTCTCGGATGGCGGGCTGGGCTTCAACCTCAAGTGGAACATGGGCTGGATGAACGATATGTGCCACTACCTCAAGCTCGACCCGTGGTTCCGCCAGTTCCATCATAAGGACCTCACCTTCTCGCTGATGTATGCCTTTTCCGAAAACTTCGTGCTGCCCATCTCGCACGACGAGGTGGTGTACATGAAGGGCAGCCTGCGCGGCAAGATGCCGGGCGACGAGTGGCGGCAGCTCGCGGGCGTGCGCAGCTTCATGGTCTATATGCTCACGCACCCGGGCAAGAAGCTCACCTTCATGGGCGCGGAGCTGGGCCAGTGGCACGAGTGGGATTTTGCCGGTCAGCTCGACTGGTATCTGCTTGAAAACGACGCCAACCGCAGGATGCAGGCGTTCTTCCGCGCGGTCAACCGGTACTACCTGACAAACCCCGCGCTCTGGCGCGTCGACTTTGACTGGGCGGGCTTTGAGTGGCTCGTCGCGGACGACAATGAGGATAACACCGTCGTCTTTGTCCGCCGCGACGGCGCGGGCGAGGAGCTGCTGGTCGCGGTCAACTTCTCGCCCAACGGATACCGCGATTACCGCTTCGGCGTCCCGCCGAGGAAAACGTGGCGCGAGGAGCTTTCCACGGACGATACCGCGTTCGGCGGCACGGGCGAGTGGCGCAACGAAAAGCCGGTCAGAACGCAGGCGCTTCCCTCGCACGGACGCGAGCAGTCCATTGCCATCACCATCCCCCCGCTCGGCGCGGTCATCCTGCGCGGCGCGGGCGAATATAAGAGACCGAAAGCGAAAAAAAGCAAGGCAAGGGAGGAATTACCGGCATGAAAAAAGAGTGCATCGCCATGCTGCTCGCCGGCGGACAGGGCAGCCGCCTTTACGTCCTAACGGAGAACATGGCTAAGCCCGCCGTCCCATTCGGCGGGAAGTTCCGCATCATCGACTTTCCCCTTTCCAACTGCGCAAATTCCGGCATCGACACCATCGGCGTTCTCACGCAGTACCGCCCGCTGGAGCTTAATCGCTACATCGGCAACGGCCAGCCCTGGGACCTTGACCGTTCGGACGGCGGCGTACACATTCTCCCGCCCTACCAGAGCGCGGACGGCGCGACGTGGTTCAAGGGCACGGCGAACGCCATCTACCAGAACATCGGCTTCGTGGATATGTACGATCCCGACTATGTGCTCATTCTCTCCGGCGACCACATCTACAAGATGGACTACGCCGCCATGCTCGCGCATCACAAGCGCGTCCATGCCGACTGCACCATCGCCGTGATGGAGGTGCCCTGGGACGAGGCGAGCCGCTTCGGCATCATGAACGTCGACGGCGAGGACACCATCACGGAGTTTGAGGAAAAGCCGAAGCAGCCCAGGAGCAACCTTGCCTCGATGGGTATTTACGTTTTCTCGTGGAAGAAGCTGCGCGCCTACCTCATCGCGGACGAGAACGACGCGGACTCGAGCAACGACTTCGGCAAGAACATCATCCCCGCCATGCTGAATGCCGGCGAGAAGATGTCCGCCTACCGCTTCGAGGGCTACTGGAAGGACGTCGGCACGCTCGATTCCCTCTGGGACGCGAACATGGATATGCTCGCGCAGGGCAGCGGGCTGAACCTGCTCGATAAGGACTGGCCCATCTACGCCCGCGCGGAGAGCGAGCCGCCCGCCTACCTCGGCGGGACGGCGGAGGTCGACCACAGCGTCGTCACCCGCGGCTCGGAGGTCGAGGGTGCGGTGCGCAATTCCGTGCTCTCGCAGCGTTGCACGGTGGCCGAGGGCGCGGAGGTAGAGTATTCCATCCTCATGCCCGGCGCGGTCGTCGAGCGCGGCGCGAGGGTCGCCTACGCCATCCTCGGCGAGAACGTCCGCGTGGGCGAGAACGCCCGCGTCGGTGCGTCGCCCGAGGCGGCGCCGCCGGAGGAGTGGGGCATCACGGTCGTCGGTCCCGAGGCGCAGGTCGAGGCGGGCCGCACGCTCAAGGCGAACCGGATGCTCAACCGCGAAGGAAAGGAGACGGTACGATGAACGGACTGCACGGCATCATTTTCTCCTATGAGCAGGAGCCGGGACTGCGCGAGCTGGCGGAACGCCGGATGCCCGCCTCCATCCCATTCGGCGGACGCTACCGCGTCGTTGATTTCATGCTCTCCAATCTGCACGCCGCCGGCATCACCGACGTCGGCGTGGTGCTGCACGGCAACTACCAAAGCCTGCTTGACCACATTGGCAACGGCAAGACCTGGGACATGGCGCGCAAGTACGGCGGACTGCGCATCCTGCCGCCCTTTGCCGATACCCGCGCCTACCGCAGCGGCGAGTTCCGCGGCAAGATGGAGGCCCTCGCCGGCGTCCGCTCGTACCTACAGGGGATACGGCAGGACTACGTCGTGCTCTCCGACAGCGATCTCATCATCAATCTGCCGCTCGCGGACGTGCTCGCCGCGCATCTGGAGAGCGGCGCGGACATCACCGCCGTCTGCACGGCGAACGGCGGCTTTGTGGACAACGCGACCTACCTCACGCTCGAGAGCGACGGTGCGATCGGACAGGTCTGGTGCGCGCCGACCGCGCCGCGCGGTCACCGCTCGCTGGAGATCTACATTCTCAGCAAGCAGCTGCTGCTCACGCTCGTGGACGAATGCTCCGCGCAGGATAAATACAGCTTCCGCCGCGACGTGCTCGCGGGCATGACCGGACGGCTGAAGCTCCAGAGCTACGTCTGGGACGGCTACGCCGCCCAGCTCCGCTCCGTGCGGGAGTATTATGACCGCTCGATGGAGCTGCTGCAAGGCTCCATCCGCGCCGAGCTCTTTGCCGCCGCGCGGCCCATCCTCGCCAAGGAGGACGACGAGGCGTCGAGCTATTTTGCGCCGGGCAGCCGCGTGAAAAATTCGCTCGTCGCCGACGGCTGCACCATCGAGGGCAGCGTGGAGAACTGCATCATCTTCCCCGGCGTGACGGTGGAAAAGGGCGCGGAGCTGCGCGATTCCATTCTCTTCAAGGGCACGCGCGTGCGCGACGGCGTGACGCTCCGCTACGTCATCACCGACAAATATGTGGAGGTCCTGCCCGGGCGCACGCTCATGGGCCATGAGAGCTATCCCATCGTCATTTCCAAGGGCAGCATCGTCTGAAGCATACACGGAATAAGGAGGAAAGCTATGAACATTCTCTATGTCACATCCGAGGCCGTTCCCTTCTGCAAGACCGGCGGCCTTGCGGACGTTGCGGGCAGCCTGCCGCAGTCGCTTGCCGCGAACGGCGACCGCGTGAGCGTCGTTCTGCCGCTCTACCAGTGCGTGGCGGACGCGTGGCGCGACCGGCTGCATTTTGAGCGCTATACCTATGTGCGCCTTGCCTGGCGCAGCCTGTACTGCGGGCTTTTCTCCTACGAGTGGCAGGGCGTGACGTGGTACTTCGTGGACAACGAGCAGTATTTCAAGCGCCCCGAGCTCTACGGCTATTATGACGACGGCGAGCGCTTCGCCTTCTTCTGCCGCGCGGTGACGGAGCTGCTGCCGCTGCTGCCGGAGAAGCCGGACGTCGTTCACTGCAATGACTGGCAGACCGCGCTCGTGCCCATCTACATCCGCGACGAGGCGGTGCGCGAGGAGTTTTACAAGTCCGTCCGCACGGTCATCACCGTCCACAACATCGAGTATCAGGGCCGCTACGGCCGCGAGACGGTCGAGGACCTCTTCGGCCTCGACGCGGGCTGGTTCACCGGCGGCACGCTTGCCTTCGACGGCGATGTGAACCTGCTCAAGGGCGCGATCGTCACGGCGGACGCCGTGACCGCCGTCAGCCCCACCTACGCGCAGGAGCTCCAGTACGCCTACTTTGCCCACGGCCTTGAGAGCGTGATGCAGATGGTGGAGGGCAAGCTTCACGGCGTGCTCAACGGCATCGACATGGAGCGCTACGATCCCGCGAGCGACATCAACCTGACGGCGAACTACTCGCTCAGGCGCATGACCGGCAAGGCGAAGGACAAGGCGGCACTGCAGCGCATGATGGGCCTTGCCGAAAGGAAGGACACGCCCGTGGTCGCGATGGTCTCGCGGCTCGTGAGCCACAAGGGTCTCGACCTCGTGTGCGAGACGCTCGACTACTTCATGGAAAAGGATATGCAGCTCGTCATGCTCGGCAAGGGCGACGGAAAGTACGAGTCCTTCTTCTCCTGGGCGCAGGCGAAGTACCCGGGCCGCGTGGCGGTGCATCTCGGCTACTCCGAGAGCCTTGCCATGCAGATCTACGCGGGCGCGGACCTGTTTCTCATGCCGTCCAAGAGCGAGCCGTGCGGTCTGAGCCAAATGATCGCCATGCGCTACGGCGCGGTGCCCATCGTGCGCGAGACCGGCGGACTGAAGGACACCGTTCACGCCTACGAGGCGTGGAACGGCGCGGGCAACGGCTTTTCCTTTACAAATTATAACGCGGGCGATATGTGCTACGTCATCGGCGAGGCGGTGGACCTTTACCATCAGAAGCCGGAGGCCTACAAGGCTCTGCGCAAGCGCGGCATGGCCGAGGACTTCAGCTGGGCGCGCAGCGCGAAAAAATACCGCGAAATTTACGATTCCATCTGCAAATAAGGTAGGTACAAGAAAATATGGATATCACAACGACACAGGGAATGAAGCAGGCGCTTACGGATAAGCTGCGCCTGGGCTTCGGCGTGACGCCCGAGGAGGCCGACGACGCGCAGGTGATGCGCGCCGCGGCACTGGTGCTGCGCGACGTGATGACCGAGCGCGGCGTGGAGAGCCGCATGGCCACGCGCCGCGAGGAAAAGCGGAAGGTGCATTACCTTTCCATGGAGTTTCTGCTGGGCCGCAGCCTGGAGAAGAACGCCTACAACCTCGGCGTGAGCGGCGTGCTGCGCGAGGCGATCGGCGAATTGGGCTTCCGCGCGGCGGATATTTTCGAGGTCGAGCCCGACGCGGGCCTTGGCAACGGCGGCCTCGGCCGCCTCGCCGCCTGCTATCTGGATTCCATGACCACGCTCGACATCCCCGCCGCGGGCTACTCCATCTGCTATGAGCTGGGCATCTTCCGTCAGCGCATCGTGGACGGGCAGCAGGTCGAGCTGCCGGACAACTGGAAGGACATCGGCGGCGCGTGGCTGATGCCCAAGCCGCAGGAAACGGAGGAGGTGTTCTTCGGCGGCACGGTCCGCAAGTTCTGGGACAACGGGCGGCTGCACGTCGTGCCCGAGGGCGCGACGAAGGTGCTCGCCGTGCCCTGCGACATGGAGATCACCGGCTACGGCACCGAGCACGTCAACCCCCTGCGCCTGTGGGACGCGAAGTCCCCGACGCCGGTGGATATGAGCCTGTTCTCGCAGGGCGAATACCTGCGCGCGAGCGAGCAGGAGGCGATGGCCGAGACCATCGCCAAGATCCTCTATCCCGAGGACAACCACTATGAGGGCAAATCTCTGCGTCTCAAGCAGCAGTATTTCTTCGTCTCCGCCACGATGCAGTCCATCATGCGCAAGCACATCGAGGTCTACGGCACGGCGGCAAACTTCCACGAGAAGAACGTCATCCAGATCAACGACACGCACCCCGCGCTCGTCATTCCCGAGCTGATGCGTATTCTGATGGACGACGCGGGCTTCGACTGGGATACCGCGTGGAACATCACGAAAAGCTCTGTCGCCTACACGAATCACACCGTGCTCGCCGAGGCGCTCGAGCGCTGGCCGCAGCAGCTCATGGAGACGCTGCTCCCGCGCGTGTGGGAGATCATCACCGAGATCGCGCACCGCTATCAGAAGCAGGTCGAGGAATTCTACCACGACCCCGCCAAGACCGCGGAGCTCGCCATCGTCTGGGACGGACAGGTGCGCATGGCGAACCTGTGCATTGCGGGCGGCATGGCGGTCAACGGCGTCTCCGCGCTGCATTCCGACATCCTGCGTCACGACGTGTTCCGCTGGCAGTACCAGATGGAGCCGGAGAAGTTCAAGAACGTCACCAACGGCATCGACCACCGCCGCTGGCTCGCGCAGATCAACCCGCGGCTCGACGGCCTGATCGCCGACCTCTGCGACGGGCGCGGCTATCTGCTCCATCCCGAGGAGCTGAAAAAGCTCGAGGCCTACGCCGGCGACGGCGCGGTGCTCGCGCGGCTCGACGAGATCAAGCGCGCCAACAAGCTCGACTTTGCCGCCTACGTCAAAAAGACGCAGGGCGTGGCGCTCAACACCGATGCCGTCTTTGATGTGCAGGTCAAGCGCCTGCATGAGTACAAGCGTCAGCTGCTCAACGCCATGCACATCATCTACCTCTATCAGAAGCTGCAGGACGACCCGAGCATGGAGCTGCAGCCGCGGACCTTCCTCTTCGGCGCGAAGGCCGCGCCGGGCTACGCGGTCGCCAAGCGCATCATCCACCTCATCAATTCGCTGGCAAATCAGATCAACAGCGATCCGCTGTGCCGCGGGAGATTGCAGGTGGTCTTCCTGGAGAATTACCGTGTGTCCCTCGCCGAGCATCTGATGCCCGCGAGCGAGGTCAGCCAGCAGATCTCCACCGCCGGCAAGGAGGCCAGCGGCACGGGCAACATGAAGTTCATGATGAACGGCGCGCTGACCGTCGGCACGCTCGACGGCGCGAACGTCGAGATGCACGAGGTGCTCGGCGACGAGAATATGTTCCTCTTCGGCCTGCACGCGGACGAGGTCGCGCGCCTGAAGGCGCAGGGCTACGCGCCCCAGCGGCTCTGCGAGCGCGACGGCGCTCTCAAGCGCGTGGTCGACCAGCTTCGCACGGGCTTTTCCGACGGCGTGAGCTACGACGATCTTGCCCAGCGCCTGCTCCAGCGCGACGAATATATGCTCCTGCAGGACTTCGCATCCTACTGCGCCGCCGAGCAGCGCATGGCAAGGACCTACGCCGACCGCGCGGCGTGGGACCGTATGTCGCTGCTCAACATCGCGCGCAGCGGCATCTTTGCCGCCGACCGCGCGGTCGCGCAGTACGCGGACAACATCTGGCACGTCCCGCACAAGTAAGCAAAGCAGAGAAAAAGAGACGGCGGCGCCGTCTCTTTTTCGCGCTATTGACAGGCGTGATATAATTTCTCTGACTGAAAATCACGAGAACAGAGGAAAACGCTATGGAATTCACACAGGGCGTGCGCTTCGACAGTCTTGGCCTGCTGCCGGAAATGACGCGCGCATTGGAAAAGAAAAACATCGAATGGTCTACCCCCGTGCAGGCGGGCTGCATCCCGCCGATGCGCGAGTGGAAGGACGTGATCGCCAAGGCCCCCACCGGCACGGGCAAGACCTTTGCCTTCGGCATTCCCATCATCGAGCACATTGACCCCGAAAGCGAGGAGGTGCAGGCCGTCATCATGGCGCCCACGCGCGAGCTTGCCATGCAGATCACGGCGGAGCTGCGCGACCTGGCCGTATTTATGAGCGGCATCCGCGTGGTGTGCCTCTACGGCGGCGCGCCCATCGGCAAGCAGATCGACGCGCTGAAGAAAAAGCCGCAGATCGTCGTGGCGACCCCGGGCCGCCTGTCCGACCACATGAAGCGCCGCACCGTGCGGCTCGACCGGGTGCAGACCGTTGTGCTCGACGAGGCCGACCGGATGCTCGACATGGGCTTCATCCACGATGTGACCCGTATCCTCGACAAGATCCCCTCACGCCGCAACCTCGGTATGTTCTCCGCGACCATCTCGCGCGAGGTCATGGACATCAGCTGGGTCTACCAGCGTGATCCCGAGGAGATCACCGTCCGCGCGGACGAGCAGAACAAACCCGACATCCTCCAGTATGCTGTCATGGTCGAGCAGACCGACAAGGTCGCGGCGATGGCGCGCATCATCCGGCAGGAGAAGTTGGAGCGCGTGATGGTGTTCTGCAACACCAAGGGCATGGTCGAGCGCCTGACGAAGTACCTTGAGATGGAGGGGCTGGACGCCGCCTGCATCCACGGCGACATCCCGCAGAAAAAGCGCGAGCAGGTCATGGCGCGCTTCCGCCGCGGTGAGCTGCCCGTGTTCGTCGCCACCGACGTCGCCGCCCGCGGCATCGACGTGGACGACGTGGATGCGGTGTTCAACTACGATGTGCCGCAGGAGAACGAATACTACGTCCACCGCATCGGCCGCACGGGCCGCGCGAAGCGCCACGGCGTCGCCTACACGCTCGTGGCGGACTACCCGAGCAAGATGCGGCTCGACGCCATCGCCAAGTTCACCGGAAACGACGTCAAGCCCGCCCACTTCGAGGGCGATGCGCTGGTCGTGGACGCAAAATAATAACATTTTGTAACTTTTTACCCCGCTCGTCTTTACAAGCGGGGCAAATTTTTATATAATCATCTGGATGTTTGCCTGTGCGGCGCGCTTCGTGCCGCGTTTTACGATAGAGAAAGAGGAGACGCTCCCGATGAAAATGCTGCGAAGATCCGTCTGTCTGCTGCTTTGCGCGGCGCTGTTTTTGACCCTGCTCGCCGGCTGCGGCAAGCAGGAGGAGCCCGCGGAGGACTTTGCGGTGAGCGCCGCGGTCTGCGGTTCGCTGGAGACGCTCGACCCGGCCATGAACACCGACGTGGGCGCGGAGAGCCTGCTCTCCACGCTCTTTGAGGGCCTGATGCGGATGCGCGACGACGGCACCGGCAAGGCGGTCGCCGTGGCGGGCATCGCCAAGGAATACATTGAGGAAAAGAATTACGACGACACCGTGACCTATACGTTCACGCTGCGCTCCGCGGCCCGCTGGTCGGACGGCAAGCGCGTGACGGCGGAGGATTTCGTTTACGCCTGGCAGCGGCTGGCCGATCCCGCGACGGCGTCGCCCAACGCCTCGCTTCTGAGCATGGTCACGGGCTATGACGAGGTGCGCGAGAGCGGTGACGTGACGGCCCTCGGTGTGAAGGCCAAGGGCGAGAGCACCTTCCTCGTGACGCTCAGCAGGCCCTGCGCTTACTTCATCACGAGCGTCTGCACGTCGCCGGCGACGGCCCCGCTGCGCCGCGATCTGGTGGAGGGGAATGAGAGCTGGGCGGTGACCGCCGACATCGTGACGAACGGACCCTATACCGTGGGCACATGGGTAAAGGCCGCGCAGCTTCAGACGAAGAGAAACGGCGAATACTACGAGAGCAAGCTCGTCGTGCCGGACAGCATCTGCTTCCGCTTTGAGACCGATGCGCAGACGAACTACGAGCAGCTGCTCGCCGGCGAGCTGGACTACACCGCGAAGCTGCCCTACGCGGCCATCGAGCAGCTGGCGGAGGACGAGACATGGCAGCCCGCTCCGCTGGCGGAGACGGTCTGTGTGCTCTACAACCATCTGACCGATACCTTTTCCGACGCGCAGCTGCGCCACGCCTTTGACCTTTCCATCGACCGCGCGGCGCTCGCCGGGCAGCTCGGCGTGACGGCGACGGCGGCGACCGGCTGTGTGCCCGACGGCATCAGCGACGCGCCCGAGAGCGGGGAGGACTTCCGCACGGCGGGCGGCGCGCTCTGCGCGGCGGACGCCGAGGGCTATGCCGAGCGCAGCGCCGAGGCGGCGCGGCTGATGACCTCTGCCGGACACTACCAGGGCGCGGGCCTGCCGACGCTCCGCTTCCTCTTCGTGGAGGGGGAGCAGACGCGCGCGGTGGCGCTGAGCCTGTTCAATATGTGGAAGAGCGCCACAGGCGTGGCGGTCGAGCTGGTCGGCGTGAGCGCCGAGGAGCTTGACGCAGCGCTTGCCGCCGACGATTTTGACCTCGCGCTCACCACGCTCACCGCCCGCTGCGACGATCCGATGGAGTACCTGCTGCCGTTCCGCGGCACATCGGAGAGCAATGTCTGCGGCTACCGCAACGACACCTTTGACCTGCTCGTCGGCGTGGCGGAATCGACCGGCGACCTGACCGCCCGCGCGGCCTTCCTGCACGACGCGGAGGCGATGCTGCTCGAGGACAGCGCCGTTTCACCGCTCAGCTTCTCCGGCACGGCGTATCTCCTGCGCGAGGGCCTCACCGGCGTGAGCCACGACTGTTTCGGCCACAGCTACTTCACCGCGGTCTCCCGCGCGGAGACGAGTCCGGCTGCGTAATAGACACCAACAAAAAAACCGGCGTCCGTTTGTGATATGCTCCCCCTATGAGAGACAGTGAAAAACAACACTGTCGAACATAGGGGG
>CALDMA010000126.1 GCA_937915075.1 uncultured Oscillospiraceae bacterium | reverse complement strand
GGTGGCGACGGACGAGCAGGTGCCGGGCGCCGTCACCGCGGGGCGCAGGACGTGCCGCCGCAGCCGCCGCACGCCCTCGCGCCCGCCGCCGAGATAGGCCAGAAGCGGGAAGGCGAGCAGCGCGTAGACGAAGCAGAGCGGGTAGTAGGCCAGCATCGCGCGAGCGTAGGACGCCGTGATCTGCGCGCCGTAGCTTGCGACCATCGCGGCGAAGAAACCGAAGAAGGCGATGGGGGCGTAGCAGCTCACGAGCGAGACCATCTTCAAAAGGCACCTCGTCGCGTCGTCCAGCACCCGCGCCGTCACGGTGTCCGGCCCGCCGCAGGCGGAGACCGAGAAGCCGAAGAGCAGGGAAAAGACGATCAGCGGCAGCATTGCCCGCCGCGAGAGCAGCGCGGAGAAATCGTTGACGGTGAAGAAGTTGACGAGCAGCGTCGCAAGCGACGCCGGATCGTCCACCGTACCCGCCGCGGCGTCGGTCCAAGGCGTCAGCACCGGCGGAAAGATACGCACGATGACCAGCATGATCAAGGCCGCGAGCAGTCCCGCGACGACGAAGACGCCGAGCGTCGCGCCGAGGATGCGCCCCGCTCTGCGCCGCGAGCGCGTATTGGCGATGCTGCCCGCGAGCGAGCAGAACACCAGCGGCACGACAAGGCAGAACATCATGTTGATGAACACGGTGCCGAGCGGCTCAAGGCAGACGGCCCCGGGCCAGGCCGCGCCGACGGCGCAGCCGAGCACGATGCAGGCAAGCATCGCGGCAAGAAAGCCGTAGCTTCGATAGAAGGAATGGGTCATAAAAAGCCCTCCGATCTCCCAGATTTTTGCGTCTATCTCTATCCATAGCGGGAGACAGGCTCGAATATGACCGAAAAATTTTGAAAAAGGGCTTGACTGTCAAGTTGCTTTATGCCTTACAATGCGGTATCATAGCATTGGGAAGGATCGGCGCAGAGCGCGGAAGGAGAGCCTATGAACATCAAAGAGATCGAAGAGCGCAGCGGCCTGTCGCGCGCGAATATCCGTTATTACGAGCAGGAGGGACTGCTCGCTCCCGCGCGGCGGGAGAACAAATACCGCGACTACAGCGAGGAGGATCTGGAGACGCTGCTGCGCATCGCGCTGCTGCGGAGCCTCGGCTTCTCGCTCGAGGAGATCCGAAGGCTGCAAAGCGGCGAGGCGGACTTTGCCGCCGCCATGCGGGAGCGCAGCGCGGCGCTGGAGCGCGAGGGCCAGCGCCTGCTGGCGGCGCGGAACGTATGCGACGCCATTTCTCGCGAGGTGACAAGCTATTCCGCCTTACGGCCGGAGGACTACCTCAACGGCTTTGAGCCGGACGCGGCGGCGAAGCAGCGGGACGTTGCCGAGCCGCGCCCATGGCGGCGTTACTTTGCCCGCGGCATCGACCTCTCGCTCGTGAGGCTTCCGGTTTCATTCGTGCAGTATGTGCTGCTGCATCGCAACTACACAACGGTTTCCCGGTGGGAGGACATCGTCTGCGCTCTGATCGGCTGGGGATTGCTGCTTCTCCTTGAGCCGCTGCTGCTCTCGCGCTTCGGCACGACCGCCGGCAAGTGGTGCATGGGCATCACCGTGACGCGGCCGGACGGCGGAAAGCTCAGCTACAACGAGGCACTGAACCGAACGGCGCTCGTGTGGTTCTACGGCGCCGGACTCGGTCTGCCGCTTGTGGAGCTTGTGTGCA
This sequence comes from uncultured Oscillospiraceae bacterium, assembly GCA_937915075.1. Taxonomy (GTDB): domain Bacteria; phylum Bacillota; class Clostridia; order Oscillospirales; family Oscillospiraceae; genus Hominicoprocola. The sequence continues at coordinate 1,467 of CALDMA010000126.1, read as the reverse complement.
GCTACCTCAGCTACCGCCGCTATACGCGGGGCGAGGAGCTCGCGTGGGAGGAGGGCAGCGTCGAGCGCTTCGACGAGCGCGGTACGGGGAAAATGGTGCTGCTCTGCGCGGCGAGCTGGGCGTTGTGCTTTGCGCTGAGCGTCGCTATGCTGCTCGCCGCCATGCTGCCGCCGAACCGCGGCGGCCTGACCGTGGCGCAGTTTGCGGAGAACGTCAATTTCTACCGCAGCTTTTTTGACTATGGCGAACGCTGGTCGCTCGACGAAAACGGCGAGTGGGCGGAGAACCAATCTGAGAACGTGGTCTACTTCGGCGGGGGCGACGGCCCCGTGCCGTTCACCTACACGGTGGAGGACGGAACGCTCCGCGCTGTGCATTGGGCGTATGCCGAGACGGCGGAGACGATCTACGACACGGGCGATGAGAACGCCCGCGTGGCGTACCTCGCGCTCGCCGCGGCGCAGAAGGGCACGAACCTTTTCAATATCCGCGACGTGATAAAGCAGGTCACCACAGACAGCTGGCCGGAGGACGCGCCCTGCTCGAATGTATGGAAGGACGTGGAAATGCGCTACGATGCCAAGATCGAGGGGGAGTACTATTGCGGTGGTGGCTTCTTCCTCTCCACGCAGGACGGTCAGCCCATCACGGTCACGCTGACCTTTGACGCAAAGCTCACGGAATAACGGAAGGAAAAGGGAAACGGCGGCACAAGGCTGTGCCGCCGCCTCAAATTTTATCCATCCGGGGCTTGCAAGGAGAGATTTTTTGTCGTAAACTAAAAACATACCAAAGATAAGGGGAATCCGATCCATGCAAAAAGCAACGCAAATGACCGCTACCAAACGCCTTGTCCTCACCGCCGTGAACATCGCGCTTTGTCTCGTCCTGCCGATGGCATTCCATTCCATCCCGAACGGCGGCAAGATCATGCTGCCGATGCACATTCCCGTGCTGCTGTGCGGCATGGTCTGCGGCGCTCCCTACGGCGCGGTCTGCGGCCTGCTTGGCCCCATGCTTTCGAGCGTTCTCACCGGAATGCCGACGGCGGCCCTGATGCCTGCCATGATGGTCGAGTGCGCGGCCTACGGCCTGACGGCCGGCTTGGTGCTGCGCCTTGTACGAACCGGGAAGACCTATGCCGATCTCTACCTTTCGCTCGTCGCCGCGATGCTGGTCGGCCGTCTTGTCTCCGGTGTGACAAAGGCGCTCTTTTTCATGGCGGGACAGTATACCATGCAGGCATGGATCGCCGCGAGCTTTGTGACGGCGCTGCCGGGCATCGTGCTCCAGCTCGCCGTCGTGCCGAGCGTCGTTTACTATCTCATGCGCGCGGGACTGGTCCCGCAGCGCTATCCGAAATGAGGAAGGAGCCGTGAGAAGGCCGGCACCCGCCGCCTTTTTCGACCGCCGCAGACGGAAGATCATCGCCCGCGTGTCGGACGAGCGGTGCTGCCAGACGGCGGG
>CALDMA010000125.1 GCA_937915075.1 uncultured Oscillospiraceae bacterium | reverse complement strand
TCGGTCGAGTATTTGCGTGGGGAAACCGACGATCCCACGCAAAAAAATCCCGCCGCCCTTCCGGGCGACGGGATGGAACCGGAGTTCCGGGAAAAATACGAAATGCTGACCGACGATCAGAAGAAGCTCATCGAGCAGATGATCGACGGCCTGTTGAAAGCGCGAGGTGAACATGCAGGAGATTGAAGTCAATCTGTTGTCTGCGTTCCCGGCGTCCGGCTTCGTGGATTGCGCCGACGTTTTGAACCAGTCCGGCTATGCGCCGGATATTTCAGTGGGTGCCCTGCGCTCGCTTGTAAAAAGCGGCCATGTCTCGGCCGAGCCGGGAACCGGCACCGTCCCGCACGCCCGCGTCTGCATCACCGAGAGTGGCCGCCTTGCCTTAATGGCCGAGCGTCAGGCGGCGCATCAGGAAGCTTGCAAGCGCGCCAACGAAAAAACTGACAAGGAAAACGAGAAGCACATGCAGGATGCGCGGGATAACCGGCAGTTTGCCCGTGATCTTGTGATCGCCGCGCTGAGTGCGTTTTTTGGCGCGCTTATGGCGTACCTGATTGGATCGTAGCTGCTTGCTCTCTTTTCGCGCCCGCTCCTGCTGCTCTGTAAAAAGCGCTATTCTGCCGCGTTCGGTGATCCCGACGTGCGCAAACGGGATTTTCCCGCTTCCGGGTTCCAGCTCGGCGAGCTGTTCCCGGACGAGCTTGCTCAGCAAAAACCACGCTGTAACAGGGTCGCATCCGGCTTGGTTCAGAATTTCATAGCACGGAAAAAAACCGAAGCCGCGCATGGCCATAAGTAAATTATACTGTGCTTGTTCCATTGCTCCGCCCTCCTGCTGCTTCTATTTTATCATGAGTGGACTTCACCACGGGCGTATTTCTCATGCACTTTTCTGTAATTTTGCGCATCGTGTGCAGGACGGACTTTTGCTCTTCTATCGTAAGCCGCGCGAACTTTTCAAATACATCCATGTCCAATTCCTTTCCTGATCCTTCGCTCCTGTTCCTTCGTGCATAGTGTAGCAATTCAACTGTCCAATAATCCGGACAATCGAAACAAATGTTCACTGGCGCTTTCCCTTTCGAGTATATGAAATGTCGTCTCGATAAACCGGCTCGCGCGGCTCCGGCTTCTCTCCGGAGCGCACGACCGGATTTCCTGACTCGTCAAATTCCACCTCATACCGCATCGCATCGTTCCGCTCGTCCCTCGGCTCCATGTCGTTCACTCCTTTCGATCGTTTTAACTACGGTTTACCACTATTAACCATTTCTGTCAACTGGCTTATTCTATTTTTGTGAATATTGACGAGGTGCAAATAATGAAACTGCCAAAGATAGAAAAACTCCCGTCCGGCTCCTACCGCGCCCAGATCCAGATCAATGGCAAGCGCCATAGCATCACCGGCGCGACCCCGAAAGAGGTCGAGCGGGAAATCGCCGCTCTGAAATTGCAGCTAAAGGCAGCGCCGCAAAAAACGGCCGAGCTGACACTTTCAAAAGCGATCGACCGCTATGTGGAGGAACGCGAAAACGTCTTATCTCCGGCTACAATACGCGGATATCGAACGATCCAGAGAAACCGCTTTCAGAGTTTGATGCGCCGTCCGGTGAAAGACCTGACGCAAAGCGTCTGCCAATCCGCCGTGAACAGCGAGGCGAAAAAGTGCAGCAGCAAAACGCTCTCCAACGCGTGGGGGCTTCTCGGCTCCGTGATTGAGGACGTGACCGGCGCGCGCCCGAAGGTTAGGATCGGGCAGGTCGTTACAAAAGAATCTGAGTTTCTGGATTCCGACCAGATCAACCGATTCGTCGAGACGATTAAAGGAAAGCGCATCGAAATACCGGCGCTTTTGGCCTTGTCGTCCCTGCGAGCGTCTGAAATTCTCGCGTTGACGTGGGATAACATCGACTTGGAAAACGGGATGCTTCAAGTCTCCGGGGCAGTAGTACCGGATGAGCATCATAAATTTATTGAGAAAAAGGAAAACAAGAATGCAACATCGCGGCGGAGAGTCCCGATCATTGAGCCGCTTTCAGTTGCGCTCAATGCCGTGGTGCGCAAGGAGGGGCGCGTGACAACTTATTGTTATAACACACTCCTGCGTGACGTTCACAAGGCCTGCGAAGACGCCGGCGTCCCCGTTATCGGCCTGCACGGTCTCCGCCACAGTTTTGCGTCGCTGGCCTATTCTCTCGGTATGCCGGAAAAGATCACAATGGAGATCGGAGGCTGGTCAAACATTCAGACTCTGCAAAGAATCTACACGCATATCGCTCAAAAAGACCGTTCGCACTACGAGTCGGAATTTACGTCATACTTTTCATCGGAATCGTAAAATGCACACAAAAATGCACACAGATTTTTCAGAAAGCTGTATTTATCGGCATCGTAGCGTATTT
>CALDMA010000124.1 GCA_937915075.1 uncultured Oscillospiraceae bacterium | reverse complement strand
CTTGCCCGTGCCGCCGATGGCGGGGTTGCAGGGCATATTGCCCACCGCGTCAAGGTTGATGGTGAAGCAGATCGTTTTCCGCCCCAGCCGCGCGCTTGCGAGCGCGGCTTCAATGCCGGCATGGCCCGCGCCGATGACGGCGACGTCGTAGCCGCCGGCAAAAAATTCGTACATAGGCGTCCTCTCGCCTCCCGAAGAACAAAATAGGATACATTATTTTACCACAGGGCTTTGAGCGGAAACAAGTAAAACAAATTGGCGTAAAGCACAAAACAATATAAATATTTTTGTGAAATATGTTGAAAATCACGCTTGCACACTTGACGAAGAAGTGGTATTCTATACTTGAAATTGAAAAGAGAAAGGAGCGTGAGAACCAATATGATGTTTGAAAACTTCAAGGGCTTCGACGTCGATGACATGATCTTCGGCACGACGGAGCAGATCGTCAGCGAGCGCTGAGCGACCAAAACGGAACCACGCAGGGATGCGTGGATTTTTTGCTTTTATGGGGCCGTTTGCGCCATTGACGATAAAAAAACGGGAAAATCCGCCGTCAGGGCGGATTTTTCTTGCCTTTCGCGCGGCAGTATGATATACTTTTTCGGCTAATGCAGTATGAGAAGAGGAGATCACCATGGCTGTTATCGAATACGATTCCTATAAGCAGAAGCTGCTCGCCATGAGCGACACGTTTGATAACCTTCAGAAGGCCCTCGATATCGAATCCTCCAAGCATGAGATCGCGCGGCTCGAGGCCGAGGCGCACGAGGACGGCTTCTGGAACGACATCGAGCGCTCGCAGGCCAACCAGATGCGCACCAAGCAGCTGCAGAATAAGGTCCACCGCTTTGAAAAGCTCGTCTCCACGCGCGACGACCTGCTCGCCCTCATCGACATGGGCAACGAGATGGACGACGCCAGCCTGCTGCCCGAGCTGGAGGAGGGCTTTGCCGATCTTGAGAAACGGATCGAGGAGGTCCGCCTTACGACGCTGCTTTCCGGCGAGTACGATAACTGCAACGCCATCCTGACCTTCCACGCCGGCGCGGGCGGCACCGAGGCGCAGGACTGGACACAGATGCTCTACCGTATGTATATGCAGTGGGCGAACAAGCACGGCTTCGAGTTCGAGATGCTGGACTATATCGACGGCGAAGAGGCCGGTATCAAGAGTGCGACGGTCATGATCAAGGGCGAGAACGCCTACGGCTATCTCAAGAGCGAGAACGGCGTCCACCGTCTGGTGCGCGTTTCGCCCTTCGACGCGAACGCACGCCGCCAGACGAGCTTCGCCGCGCTCGAGGTCATGCCCGAGCTGCCCAACGACATCGAGGTCGACATTCGCCCCGAGGACATTGAAATGCAGGTCTACCGCTCCTCCGGCGCGGGCGGCCAGCACGTCAATAAGACCTCGTCGGCGGTGCGCCTCATCCATATCCCCACCGGCATCGTCACCGCCTGCCAGACGCAGCGCAGCCAGTTCCAGAACCGCGACTACGCCATGCAGATGCTCAAATCCAAGCTCATGGAGCTCAAGATCCAGCAGCACGCCGAGAAGATCAGCGACCTCAAGGGCGTGCAGCTCAAGATCGAATGGGGCAGTCAGATCCGCTCCTACGTCTTTATGCCCTACCAGCTCGTCAAGGATACGCGCACGGACTACGAGACCGGCAACATCCAGGCGGTCATGGACGGCGACCTCGACGGCTTCATCAATGCCTACCTCACCAAGGCCGCGAACGGCGAACTGAAAAAATAAAGAAAAAGGTGCTCTGTCTGTCGGACGGAGCACCCTTTCACGCACGGAGATACGGAAAATGGACGAAAATATCAGAGAAGAGATCATACAGGAAAACAAAATGGGCACCATGCCGGTCGGCAGACTGCTCTTCAGCATGGCGGTGCCGATGATGGTATCCATGCTGTTTCAAGCACTCTACAACGTGGTGGACAGCATCTTTGTGGCAAAGCTCAGCCAGGACGCAATGAACGCCGTGTCGCTCGCGTTCCCGCTTCAAACGCTGTGCATCGCCTTTTCCGGCGGCACGGGCGTGGGCATGAACGCGCTGCTCTCCCGCTCGCTGGGCGAGAAGAATCAGGCGGGCGCGGACCGCGCGGCGAATGTCGGCCTGTTCCTCACGCTGTGCAATTTTGCGCTTTTTGCCCTCATCGGCTGGACGCTTGCGGGACCGTTCTTCCGCTTTCAGACGGACAACCCGCAGATCATTGCCTACGGACGCGACTATGTGACCGTCTGCATCGGCTGCTCGATCGGCCTGTTCTTCCAGATGTATAATGAGCGCCTGCTGCAATCGACGGGACGCACGAACCTCTCCATGATCACGCAGATCGCCGGCGCGGCCATCAATATCGTTCTTGACCCCATCCTCATTTTCGGCCTGCTCGGCTTCCCGCGGCTGGAGGTCGCCGGTGCGGCGGTCGCCACCGTTATCGGTCAGCTCGTCGGCGCGGCCATCGGCTTCTATCTCAACCTCACACGCAATCCCGACGTGCATCTGCGCCGCCGTGAGATCCGTCCCCACGCCGCGACCATCAAGGAGATCTACGCGGTCGGCGTGCCGTCCATCATCATGCAGTCCATCGGCTCGGTGATGGTGTTTGGCATGAACAAGATCCTCATCTCCTTCACCGAGGCGGCGACGGCGGTGTTCGGCGCGTACTTCAAGCTCCAGAGCTTCATTTTTATGCCCATCTTCGGCCTGAATAACGCGATGGTGCCCATCATTTCGTACAACTACGGTGCGGGCAAGCCGGAGCGCTTCCGCAGGACGATCCGTCTTTCGGCTGTTACGGCCATTGCCATCATGTGCGTGGGCCTTGCGCTTTTTGAGTTCATCCCCGGTACGCTGCTCGGCCTTTTCTCGCCCTCGGAGGAGATGCTGACCATCGGCAGGACCGCGCTGCGCATCATCGGCCTGACGTTCCCGCTCGCGGGCTTCTGCATCGTCTCGGGCAGCGTCTTCCAGGCGCTCGGCACGCCGTTCTACAGCCTGATCGTCTCGGTCTGCCGTCAGATCTGTGTGCTGCTGCCGGTGGCGTATCTGCTCTCCCTGACCGGACGGCTGGAGCTGGTGTGGTGGTCGTTCCCCATCGCCGAGCTCGTGAGCCTGACGCTCTCGGCCATCTTCCTGCGCAGGACGCTGCGCGCGGCCGGCGAACGCCTGAACCAAAAATAAAAACAGGAGGCGCCGTCCATTGGACAGCGCCTCCTTGCCGTATTCTGTGCTTATAGCCCCAGACCGGGGATATTCAGGCCGCTGGTGAAGCTGTTCATGCGGCTGCTCATCGCATCGTCCGCCTGACGCAGCGCCTCGTTGACCGCGGAGATCACGAGATCCTGCAGCATCTCGACATCCTCGGGATCGACCGCCTCGGGCTTGATGGTGAGCGCGGTGATCTCCTTCTTGCCGTTCGCCGCCGCGCTGACGACACCGCCGCCGACGCTCGCGGTGAAGGTGGCCTCCTCGACCTCCTGCTGGGCCTTTGCCATCTCCTGCTGCATCTGCATGAGCTTCTGCTGCATCTGCATCTGCTGCGCCGCCTGTCCCGCGCCGTTTGAGAAGCCGCGGCGCGCGCTGTAACCCTTTGCCATATCCGTATTCCTCCTGATGTTACTTGATGTTGAAGTTATCGAACTTGCTGCCCATGCGCAGCAGATCCTGGAATTTGTCGCGTTTTTTGCCGTCCTCCGGCTCGCCGACCACAAAGCGCACGGAGATCGCCTGACCGACGCTCTGCCCCGTCACCTCGCGCAGCACCGCGGCGACCGCCTCGGTATCGAGCATGGCCTTCGTCACCGCCGTCGGGCAGTAGACCGTCAGCACGCCGTTGGCGAGCCGTCCGTCCGCCTGACCGACGAACGCACGTTTGTCGGGCGTGAGCCGATTTTTGTAGCTCTCCATCAGCGTGAGCCAGATGTCGCTGTCGCCGGTCGGCTTGGGCGCTTCCGCCTTCGGCTCCGTGGCCTGCGGCGCGGGAGCCGGCATCGCGCTCTGCGGCCTTTTTGGCTCTGTCGGCTCGCCGTAGGGCGGGGGAGCGTCGTCAAACGGCGGCTCATCCTCCGGCACGGCGGGCGCGCTGTCCTCCCACGGGGGAGGTGCTTCATCCTCCGCGGTTGTCGGCTTCGCCGCAGTCTTTGCGGGAGCGGGCTTCTCCGACGGCGCGGGCGCCGCCTGCGCCGTGCTTTCCGCGGCGGCATAGCGCACGCCCGCGGCCATCTGCTGTTCGAGCCGTGCGAGCCGCGCGTTGATGGCGCTCAGGTCGCCGGAGAGCGTTTCGTCGCAGAGCTTCAAGAGACACAGCTCCGCGTCCGTGCGGCGGTTGACGCTCACGTTCATGTCCGCCGCCGCGCGCTGGAGCGTAGTGCAGATGGCGATGAGCCGTGCACTGTCGGCCTGCCGCAAAAGACCGTCCATCGTTTGGCTGTCGTAGCCGCCCGTGAGCAGCGCCGCACCGCCCTCGGGAGCCGTTTTGGAAATAAGAAGATCGCGTGCGAGCGCGGACAGCTCGCCGAGCACCGCGCCCACATCCTTGCCGCCGCCGTAGAGCCGGTGAAGCAGCAGCAGCGCGGCCTTTGTGTCGCGCCGCAGAACGCAGTCCATCAGCTGTGCGGTTTGCAGGTTGCCCGCCAGTCCCAGCGCGTCGAGCACCGCCGTACTATCGATGGTCCCGCCCGCCGCCGCGCACTGGTCTAAGAGACTCAGCGCGTCGCGCAGCGCGCCGTCGGCGATGTGCGCGAGCAGCTCCGCGCCGTCCGGCCGAAGGTCGATGCCCTCCCGCTCCGCGATGTAGTTCAGCCGTCCCACGATCTCGCGCGGCAGGATGCGCCGGAACGCAAAGCGCTGACAGCGCGAGAGAATGGTCGCGGGCACCTTGTGCAGCTCGGTCGTCGCAAGAATGAACATCAGATGCTCCGGCGGCTCCTCCAGAATTTTCAGCAGCGCGTTGAACGCCGCGATGGAGAGCATGTGTACCTCGTCGATGATGTACACGCGCTTTTTCACCTGTGCGGGGGAGTAGATGGCCTCGTCCCGCAGCGCACGGACGTGGTCCACGCCGTTGTTCGAGGCGGCGTCGAGCTCCATCACATCGAGAAAGCCGCCGGACTCGATGCCGAGGCAGCTCGGGCATTTGTTGCAGGGGTTACCGTTCTCGGGATGCTCGCAGTTGACCGCCTTGGCGAGGATCTTCGCGCAGGTGGTTTTGCCCGTGCCGCGCGTGCCGGTGAAGAGGTAGGCGTGCGAGAGCCGTCCCTCCGCGACCTGCCGCTGCAGCGTTTCGGTCACATGCTCCTGCCCGACCACGTCGGAGAAGGTCTTGGGCCGCCACTTGCGGTACAGCGCCTGGTACATACCACATTGCCCCTTTCGTAAGGATAGAAAAGGTCCTCCGTATACAGCTGCGTGACCGGCGCCCTTGCGGCACATGGCTGGTCCCGCTTAATGCTGCTCGGTTCCCCGCCTGACATGGTTCGCGGGCATTCATTGCGCAAGACCGATCCCGCAGCTGTATGCGGAGGACGGATAACAAAAGATATTATACGATACGGTTTTCGGAAAGGCAACAAAAATTTTTTGAAAAAAGTGAAAAAAGGACTTCACAAATGAGAAAAGCTGTGGTATGATATGCGGGCTGAAAAGTTCATGGGCCTGTAGCTCAGCTGGGAGGGCGATCCCGACATAAAGCGGGTCCACTTGATAATTGATATTTTCAGCCAAGTTAATATTTGGGC
>CALDMA010000123.1 GCA_937915075.1 uncultured Oscillospiraceae bacterium | reverse complement strand
CCTGATCGGCAATGTAGTTTTCGTCAGAGCAGATCTGACCGAGGAGTTTTTCCATGTAATCCACGATTGACTGGTCAGTTCCCTTCTTCACAAAGATTCCGCGGCGCATGGTGGCCACAAAGTCGTAGCCCTGTTCTTTGAAGGTGGCAATACCCGGATAGGAATCCTGATTGGAAGTCTCAGCGGAATAGCCAAGGCAGGTAAAGCCTTCAGAAGAGGGCATCCATGCGATCGTAGTGCACATGATATCAAGCTCGCCATTGAGCATGGCCGCCTTTTCTTCAGGCGTGGAGTCATAGTAGACCGGATTGATATCCCAGCCGAACTTATTGATGAAAGTCTGGAGCATCAGGCCGCCATTGCCGGATGCACCGGTCGCACCGAAGGACAACTCACCGGGGTGCGCCGCAACATACTCGCCAAGTTCTTCAAAGGTGGTGAAGCGGGTCTCGTCGCTGCGGATAAAGATTGCGGAATAGTCAACGTTCACCTGTGCGCAAGCCTGCATCTGATCGTAGATCTGAACATTGGCCTTCATTAGCGAATCCAGCAGATCAGAGGGGAAATACTGGAAATCCTCCGCCGTTGGGATCGTGCAGGAGTAGATGCAAGCGGTAGCACCATCCGCGTCTCGACCATACACATCGTTGACCATGATCAGACCGGAACCGCCGGTGATATTCTCCACATAGTAGCTGTTGCCAGTGATAGGTTCAGCGTACTGCGCCAACGCGCGAATCACAAGATCCTGCGTACCGCCGGCAGCGTAGCCACACTCATAGGTGATGGTCCCTTTCGGCCAAGATGCAGGGAGATCCGAAGACTCTGTTGCATCCGGAGTTGTGCCGCTCTGGTCGGCGTCCGTGGCAGCGTCATTACCGCAGGCTGTGAGCAACGCGAGGAGCATGATGCAACTAAAAATGAGGGCGAGCGTTCTTTTCATTGTTGTATTCTCCTGTTGATTTTATATTTTAATGTTTCTTTACGATAATGTCACGAGGATCAATCGCTTCTCCGTGGGAAAACTTTTCAATATTGCCATAGGCGTGGATTGCACGTGGAAGGACGTTGTCGATCACGCTACCAGCATGATGGCAGGTCAAGACCAGATTCTCCAGCGCAAGCAGGGGGCTGTCGGCGCTGAGCGGTTCTTCTTCAAAGGCATCTAGGCCGGCGCCGCGGATTTTCTTTTCACGCAGCGCGTCGATCAGTGCATCCTGATCAATGATAAAGCCGCGCGCCGTGTTGATTAGGATCGCCGTGGGCTTCATCATGCCGATGCGCTCGGCACTGATCATACCGCGCGTCTCATCGGTCAGCGGGACATGGATGGAAATCACATCCGAAACGGCCATCAGCTCATCCAACGGCACATAGCGCACATGAAGCTCCTGCTCTTTTTCCTCGCTGAGGCGGAAAATGTCGTAGTATACGATTTCTTTTACATCAAAGCCGCCCAGGCGCTTTGCAACCTGCTTGGCAATGTTTCCGATACCGACAAGACCAATCGTTTTCCCCTGCAGCATGTAACACTGCGCACGCATCTCAGCTTTGGGCCACTGTCCGGCCCGCACAGCCTTGTCCACATAAGGGATACGACGATTGACCGCAAGCATAAGCCCTATCGCCATTTCGGATACAGGAACAGAGTTCGCCCCTGCCGTAATGCATACTGGAATGTTGAGTTCCTCGGCCGCCTTGCAATCGATCTTGTCCACGCCAATTCCATATTTTTGAATCATTTTGAGGTGCTTTGCCCGCCTGAGCTGCTCGCCGGTAACGTAAATGCTCTGGGTAATCAGGTAATCCGCTTCCTCGATCAGGCGGTCATGCTCCTCTGTATCCGTGGAAGAGGTTGGAAAAAACACCTCAAACCCTTCGGGAAGCGCCTTGTTGGCTTCTGCCTTTACCGCAGGGTTCAGTACCTGAAGCCACACGATTTTTTGCTTTTCCATGGTTGTTCCCTCCTTTCTTAAACAATGCCCTTTTTCGCAAGCAACTCATCAATGTCACTCTTGACCAGCTTTCCGGCCTTGATCTCCGCAAAGGAGTTCTTTTCCTTTTCCAGCTTGGCCTCCACACCGGCAGCAACCTTTTCAATGTCATCCTGACGAACGCAGACGATGCCATTGTCATCCGCCGCGATTACATCTCCAGGCATAACAGCAACCCCACCGCAGGCGACCGGAAAATTGATCTCACCTGAACCACCCTTTCCACCGCCTTGGGGTACAATCGCTCTAGCATAGACGGGGAGTCCGATTTCGCGGATATCCTCGATATCACGTACAGCACCATCTACCACAATACCCTGCACGCCAAGCTTCTTCATGCGTAACATCATAATGCCGCCGCAGGCGGAAAATGCGGTGCAGCCCTGCGCATCGACAACAAGGATATCCCCAGGCTGCACAAGGCTCAACGCTTTGTGCAACATTAGATTGTCGCCCAGCGAAATACGAACCGTAACAGCGGGACCGCAAATCTTTTTTGTGGGACAAACCGCTTTGATCCCGCTGTCCATAGTATACATCTTCTGCATACCGTCGGCAATGTTGCATGTGGAATACGCCGTGAGCATATTGACACGCTCCAGCGCAGGACGGGTGATCTCGGCTCGGTAGCGGAAACCAACCTTTCCAATATAAGCATTTTCCATTTCTGTTTCCTTCTTTCCTTCACTCTGCAATAAGGCTCAGCGGGCGCTCAGTCATCATATAACGCACATCCTGCTCCGGAATACCGCCGATAATCAAGTTTTCAGCAAAGGTGCGCAGATATTCATACGGCTGTGCAAAGCGGATGGCTCCGGCATCTGTTGCCAGCACCAAATGCTCTCGTCCGAGCACCCTGATAAAGTCCACGCAATCGCCGATCTTCATTTTGTGCGTATACCCGCCAAATGTCACTGCTGTCAGCTCCACGTTCGCACCATGCGCGATTACCTCCTTCGCCAGCGCCATGTTGTACTCCGGCGTCCAGCCAAGATGCGTCAGGCTGATCTTCACCTTTTCTTGCTCACAATACTTGGCCAAGGCGATAATCTCTTCAGGGGAGAGATGCGAAGTGGCAAGCAGCGCGTTGTGCTCTTTGATCAATGCAACAATCTCTTTGGCCTCTGGCAGAAGTGTGCCTTCATCATCCAAAACAGTAATCCCGGTACTTCTATCCGGATTGTAATAATAAAGCCCTGCCGAGCCCTTTCCTAGCTTTCCCTTCAGCTCTGCATGAAACTTTGACTGCAGCGTCGGCATCCACACGATGCGTCCGCCAGTCCTCAGGCATGTATCCACCGCAGATGGGTTTAGCCCGCCAACAGGATAGTTCAGGCAAATGCCGCCGACCATGCGGAAACCATCCAGCAGCTTATTTACATAGTAGGCGCGGCTCGTCGTGCTCTCCTGCATCCCCTTGACGGCGATACCGCACATGCCCGCTTCCTTGCATTTACGGGATATCTCAAGGTCATCACCCAACCGCTGGATCACATCCGGTGAAGCGTGAACGTGAATATCAAATGTTCCTTCCAGAGAAAACATGTTTTTCGCCTCCTTTGCCTGCCATTATAGCGGAGCATCAGGAAATAGTAAAACAGATATTATAAGCAAAAACACACAGCTATTTTCCTGTGCCACCAAAAAGTGAATCGCGATTTCTGTGCATTTTTTATAATAATTTCATAAATCCATCATTATAAATTGATTTTTTGACGGAATTAGTATATTATATCAGCAACAATAAAAAATTGTAGTAAAAACAAGGAAATACAGAATATGAATTTTACAAGTCTGCGTTATTTTGCCGTAGTTGCCGAGGAGCTGAATATCTCCCACGCTGCGGAAAAGCTCTTCATATCGCAGCAAAGTCTGAGCGGGCACATCAATCGGTTGGAGGAAGAGCTGAATGTGCGCCTTTTTGAACGTTCACCGCGGCTGACACTGACCTACGCCGGCTCCTGTCTGCTGCGCATTTCGCACCAGATCCTCGATCTGGAAAAGCAGATCCACGTCCAGCTCGACGACATTTCCAACGAACGGGCCGGCAGCCTTGCCATCGGGCTTACGCGCGTCCGTGCGCGTACGCTTCTGCCTCAGATCCTGCCAACCTACAGCAAGCTCTATCCCCGCGTGGAGGTGCACACCATCATCACGGATAACCAGACACTTCAGGAAAAGCTTCTTAAGGGCGAGCTGGATCTCATCATCTGCAACAATCCACCCAGTTGCGAAAGCACAAGCAGCATCCGCCTGCTGCGTGACCGCTTTTGCGTGATCGCTCCGTTGGCGCTCATGCGCTCACGCTATCCCGACACCTGGGAAGCCGCCACGCACGCCTACCAGAACGGGCACCCGTTTACAGCGGACTTCTTTCAGGATGTCCCTGTTCTTCTGTCCGTTGGAACCCATGTACGCATGGCTACGGATCGCTTTTTTCAGCAGATCGGCACGCGTCCCGGCGTACTGATGGAGACCAATGATATGGAAACGCTTTTCAGTCTGTGTGAGCGAGGCATGGGGATCACCTTCTCCTATGAAAACTACGCCCAGAAGATTCTTCCGCTGGAGCGCAACTACACCGGTCCCAACGACGGCGCGTTGATCTTTCCCGTCAACGACGAGGCTCTGTGCGGTCAAATCGAGATCAGCTACCGCAGTGACCGCTATCTCAGCCGCGTGGCAAAGCAGTTCATCGAAATCGCGTACAGTGAGGTCGCAGAAAAAGCGGTCAATCCTGCCGTTCCTCCATTCAAATAAATTGCTCCTGCCCAGATGCTTGCTGGCGCTGTCAACAGAATCCTTCGCCCAACGTATGCGTAGAAATGACGCGCCGTAGATCATACGCTGTTCTCAAACTCTGCATGATGCGCGTTGTAAAGATGCCCCAAAATACCAGGAACTCTTTTCGCCTCTGAAATCAGCTCATACAATAATAATTACGGTTTAAGGCATGGCAGCCAGCCGCGTCTTTTTCCATCTCAAAGCCGAAGCTGTTAGAATGAGCGAGCAAATAGCCTGACAGTTATCAACCTAGGCCAACACGCCCGTCAAGGAGTCAGTCAGCCACCCCTTTCATTCGCAGCATTCGATTTGCGCAGGTAGAGCCACCTTGTGCGCTCGCGTCACCCAGGAGATTGAACAGGCAATGAGTAAAGGGTAGAAAGCCATATCCAATCAAAGGTACGGGCTTTTCATGGCTTCCACACAGCTGCCGGCAAAGTTGGAGCTATTGCCCTCTTTCACACCGAAGTCGAAAGCAGCGTCAAGCGCCTGACACACAAATAGTGATTTGTCAGCGTCTGTGGCATTTATGCCGATATGAGCGATTTCAAAACCGAACGCAGTTTTCCGTGCCGCCTTACAGAGCGATGTGATTTTGTCAAAATAATGCGCGGCAATATCTGCTTTGGCACACAGTCAACTGCAGCGAACTGCGTAAATGAATGGAGCGGAGACGATTTCGTCGAGATTTCTGCTATTTACGCTGTTGGTAGCAATGAATTTGATGCTGTCGAACGAGTCAGAGAGAGACTGCATTGCCGCGATAACGGAAGTTTCCAACTGGCGCGCTGCATTTCCAGAGGATGAGCAGAAGCGCACCAAACGGGCGTATCCGGAAATTGAGAAGACCTGGGATGAAAAATACGGCGACCGGCTCAACCAGATCGTCTTTATCGGAAAGAACTTCGACCCTCAGCAGGTGGAGAAAAGGCTACGGATGTGCCTTTGCACGGGCGTATCATAAAAGGTGTCGAAACCATACTGTG